>JBGPXN010000047.1:0-29500 GCA_041492755.1 Methylomirabilia bacterium
AAAAGGCCCCCCATACCCCCCATACGCTCGGAGCGCCCCGGCGAAGCCGGGGCACTCCTCGACCTCCCGCGCTCGGCCTGCCCCGGCGACGCCGGGGCACTCCTCGACCTCCCGCGCTCGGCCTGCCCCGGCGACGCCGGGGCACTCCTCGACCCCCCGCGTCCGGAGATCGGTGGGCTGACGCGTGAGGCTGGGTCGGCGAGGGTTTCAGCGATTCCTGCATCGGCGGCAGTTCTATCGCCTGCTCCCCCGCATCATGGTCGACGGCGTGCGGGCCGGTGACCGGCGCGGGCGCGTGTTCGTCGCCATGATCGGCGGCATCGGCGACCTCGTGAACCTCTTCCCCACCCTCGATCGGCTCGGCGACACGGCCCGCGTGGACCTCGGCACCGGCCCCGGCGCGTGCGCCGCGCTCGCCCGCCGCCATCCACGCCTGCATCGGGTATACGCGCCGTTCGTGTACAAGCCGATCCGCCGCGCGCACCGCCGGCTGATCGAGCGCGCGCTCTCACCGTGGTACGAGCGCGTGATCCTGCTCGACGAGCCCGACGGCGCCTGGCGGACGCGGCACGCCCACATGAGTGAGGTCTATGCCGAGCGCAGCGGCTGCCCGCCGCCGCCGCGCGGGGCCATCCATCTGAACGCCGACGATCGCGCCGCCGCCGAGCGCTGGCTCCGCGAGTGTGGCGTGAAGGACTTCGTCTTCGTCGTCCAGCTCATCCGACGAGACCGCCCGTTCCGGTCGTGGCCACTGGGCCACTATCAACGCCTGCTCACCGCGCTGCGCGAGCGCGGCGGCCTGCCCGTGCTCGTGCACACGATCGGCTCGGACGAGACGGCCACGCCCGAGGGCGTGATCCCGATCGAGGGTGGCGACATCCTCACGGTCGCGGCGATGATCGAGCGCGCGCGCCTGTACGTCGGTCCGGATACCGGCCTCACCCACATCGCCGGGGCCCTCGGCGTTCCGACCGTGTCGATCCACCTCGGATATCCACCGGAGATTTGCCGCGCTCTCGGCGACAATGTCCGGGTGGTGACCCAGGCCCGGCCCTACGAGGATCCGGCGCGCACGATGCCGGACGAGGTGCTCGCCGCGGTGGAGGCGATGCTCGAGGCGCGCGCGTGACCGCCGCCCTCCGCATCCTGCACGTGTACCCCAAGGACGACTACTTCACGGGCGCCGCCGTGCAGGTGCGTGAGCTCGCCCGCGGACTGCAGGCGCGCGGTCATCACGTCGTGGTGGCCACCCGCCCCAGCGAGGTGTGGGCGGCCAAGAGCCGCGAGGCCGGCCTGCTTCACCATCCCCTGCCCATGACGTCGGTGGCGGACGTGCGGACCGTCGCGCGGCTGGCCCGGATCGTGCACCGGCACCGTATCCAGATCGTCCACGCCCACAAGGGCCGGGCGCGTACGCTCGCCCTCATGGCCGGACTGTTCGTGCGCATCCCCGTCCTCGTGCTGAACCGCGGCGTGAGCTTCCCGCTCGACCGACTCACGCGACTCGGCTACACGACCCGGCGGGTGAGCGCGATCGTCGCCGTGTCGGAGTTCGTGAAACAGGGACTGGTGACCGCCGGCGTGCCCGCCGACAAGATTCACGTCGTCTACTCCGGCACCGACACCGACCGCTTCCATCCCGGCGTGGACCGACACCGCATTCGCCGGGAGCTCGGGCTCGCACCGGAGCATTTCCTGATCACCCAGATCGGCGTGCGCAGCTCCAAGGGCAACGACGACGTGCTCGACGCCATGGTGACCGTGGCCGCGCAGGCGCCGGCCGCGCGCCTGCTCGTGGTGGGCGCCCGCCGGCCCGAGACGATCCGCGAGAAGGCGCACGCGCGCGGCCTCGAGGACGTGGTTCACGCCTGGGGCTATCGCGACGACGTGCCGGAGATCCTCGCCGCCAGCGACTGCTGCGTCGACGCGTCGCACGCGGGCGTCGGGCTCACCGGCACCCTGCGGGAAGCGCTGGCGGTCGAGACGGCGGTGGTCGGCTATGCCGTGGCCGGCAACCCCGAACTTGTCGTCGACGGCGAGACCGGGCTGCTCGTCGCGCCGCGAGACGCGGCCGCTCTTGGCCACGCCGTCCTCAAGCTCGCCCACGACCCCGGCTGGCGCCACGACCTGGGTCGAGCCGGACGGCAGCGGGTGGAGGCGCGATTTTCGCTGCGGGCGAAAGTCGACGCGCTCGAGGCGCTCTACCGGAGCCTGTGGGAACGGGCGCGGCCGGCATGACGCTGGTGGGGCCGTACGCGCGCCTCGGCCGCTATCTCAAGCCGCACGTCCCGGTGCTCGTCCTGGGCGGCTTCCTGGCCCTGGTGGTGGCGGCGATGGACGGCGCCATCGCCTGGCTGGTGAAGCCGGTGATGGACGAGATCTTCATCCGGCACGACGTCGGCATGCTCAAGCTCGTGCCGCTGGCGATCCTCGCCGCGTACGTCGTCAAGGGCCTGGGACGCTACTGGCAGTCCTACCTGATGGCCGCCGTGGGCGAGCGCGTGGTGGCGCGCCTGCGCCGCGACCTGTACGTGCATCTGCAGTCGATGCCGCTGGCGTTCTTCGCGGGCGTGCACTCGGCCGATCTCATGTCGCGGATGCTCAACGACGTCAGCCGGCTGGCGCGGCTGTCGTCGAACGTGCTCGTGATGGCGGTGCGCCAGGCCGGCACCATCGTGGCGCTGCTCGTGGTCATGTTCGCGCGCGAGTTCTGGTTGACCGTCGCCGCCGTGGTCGTCTTCCCCTTCATCGCGGTGGTGCTGAAGCTGCTGGGGCGCCGGCTCTACACGATCAACAAGCGTTCCCAGGAGCGCATCGCCCAGCTCGCGGTGCTGCTCCAGGAATCGTTCACCGGCACGAAGATCGTGAAGGCGTTCGGACGCGAGCAGCACGAGCAGGGCCGGTTCGACGCGCTGAACCGCCGCCTGCTCGACCTGTCGCTCAAGAACGTGCGGGTGGACGAGATCACCGAGCCGCTCATGGAGATCTGCGGCGCGGTTGGTATCATGCTCGCCATCTGGTACGGCGGCTATCGGGTGATCCAGGGCGACATGACGCCGGGCACCTTCTTCTCGTTCACCGCCGCCATGCTCATGCTCTATGGCCCGACGCGCCGGCTCGCCCGTGCGCTCAACAGCGTGCAGCAGTCCACGGGCTCCGTGGAACGGGTGTTCGAGCTGCTCGACCGCCCGCCCGCGCTTCAAGACAAGCCGGGCGCGGCGGTGCTCCCGGGCTTCCACGCCAGCGTCCGCTTCGAAGGCGTGGCGTTCCGCTACACCAACTCCCACGACCTCACGCTTCGGGACATCGACCTCGGCATCGTCAAGGGCGAGGTGGTGGCCTTCGTGGGCATGAGCGGGGCCGGCAAGTCGACGCTGATGGACCTGCTCCCGCGCTTCCACGACGTGACGGCGGGCCGCATCGTGGTGGACGGCCACGACGTCCGCGACGTCACCCAGGCGTCCTTGCGGGCACAGATCGGCATCGTGACCCAGGAGACGTTGCTGTTCAGCGACTCGATCTACTACAACATCGCCTACGGCCGCCCCGGCGCCACCGCCGACGACGTGACACGCGCGGCGCGCCAGGCCCACGCTCACGACTTCATCGTCGCCTGCCCGGAGGGCTACCAGACGCTGATCGGCGAGCGCGGCGTTCGCCTCTCCGGCGGCCAGCGCCAGCGGCTGGCCATCGCGCGCGCGTTTCTCAAGGACCCGCCGATCCTGATCCTGGACGAGGCGACGTCCGACCTGGACGCCGAGAGCGAGTTCATGGTCCAGCAGGCCCTCGCCGACCTCATGCGCGGGCGCACCGTGCTGGTCATCGCGCACCGGTTGACCACCGTCCGGAACGCCGACCGCATCGTGGTCGTGCACGAGGGCCGCATCACGGAAGTCGGCCGGCACCACGAGCTCCTCGCGCGCGACGGCGTCTACCGCCGGCTGTACGCGCGCCAGGTGGAAGGCGCGATCAGCTAGTCGGTTCGTCTCCCGGCCAGTGGCTCGCGGCGTGCGGCGCGTCTGGCAACCCGCGACATTCTGGCCCCGCCCCTGTCACAATGCACGTCACGCGGCAAAGCAAACAGGACGAAATCTCGCTGTTGCCGGCACGGTCATCTTTGGCGCAGCGGTTGCACGGGGCAGACGGGCTCGCGGGCGATTGGTCAAAGGAGGTTGCTCCGTACATGATCCGGTCTTCGGCTTCGTCGCGCGTCGTGCACCGCATGCATGTTCCGCTTCGGCGTCTGGCGCTCTGCCTTGACTGTGACGAGGCCTCGGAGATCGGCGACGCCTGCCCGGCGTGTGGGAGCGAGACGTGGCTCCCGCTGGCCCGCTTCCTCGAACGGCGTGGCGTCGCCCGCGTTCCGGGGCGCACCAGGCCCGCGGCCCGCGAGGTGACCCGTCACCTTCTCGTCGTCGCGCGGACCCGGATGGATCTCTTCGAGCCCCTGCGACGCGCATTCGCAGGGCACGACTCCGTGCGCGTGATCCTGGACCGCCGCACGGGCGACCGCCGCCGACAGTCCGACGCGGCGCTCATGGAGCGCCGGCGACGTGACCGCCGCCGCCGCCCCGACCTCGAGGAGAAGCTGCGAACGCACGGGTGTGTCCTCATCCCGTTCTCGATGGAGCTCGCGCGGCGCTTCGCGACGCGGTAACTCCACCGCCGGCGCACCCCGAAGCCGCCGGCCGCGCCCTCACCCGAGTCGTCCACGATCGATCGTCAAGTCTATTGGCGGAAGCGGTTGACGATGGGCAGACGCCAGTCCCGGCCGAAGGCGCGCGGCGTGATCTTCACGCCGATCGGGCCCTGGCGGCGCTTGTACTCGTTCTGGTCCACCATGCGGACGACCTTCTTGACCGTGTCGGGGTCGAAGCCGGCCGCGACGATGTCGGCGACGCCCTTGTCCTCTTCGACGTACGCTTCGAGGATCGCGTCGAGGACGTCATAGGGGGGCAGCGAATCCTGGTCCTTCTGGTCGGGGCGCAGCTCGGCCGACGGCGCCCGCTCGATCACGCTCTGCGGAATCAGCGCGCGGCCCGCGCGCTCGTTGACGTAGGCCGACACTTTGTAGACCAGGGTCTTCGGCACGTCCTTGATGACGGCGAAGCCGCCCGCCATGTCGCCGTACAGCGTGGAGTAGCCGACGCCGATCTCGCTCTTGTTGCCCGTGGTCAGCACGAGCCAGCCGAACTTGTTGGACAGGGCCATCAGCAGGGTGCCCCGGATGCGGGCCTGGATGTTCTCCTCGGTCGCGTCCTCCTTGAGTCCCTTGAACGCCCGGGCGAGCCGGCTCTTGAACGCGCGCATGATGCCGAAGATGGGCAACGCCATGAACTCGATGCCGAGGTTTCGCGCGAGCCGGCGGGCGTCCCCGCGCGTGCCCGACGACGAGTACGGCGACGGCATGGTGACGCCGCTCACGTTCTCCTTGCCCAAAGCCTCCACGGCGATGGCCGCCACCAGCGAGGAGTCGATCCCACCGGACAGCCCGATCACCACGCGCTTGAACCCGCTCTTCCGGACGTAGTCCCGCGTACCGGTGACCAGCGCGTAATAGACCTCGGCGACCGGCGGCAGCGGCGCGGCCAGCACGGGCGGGGGCGCCGGCACGGCGGCGGGAAACGGGAGCGACGGAAGCGTGATGCGGGGCGTCCGGTCGCCGACGATCGCCCGGTCCTTCCGGCGCCGCGAATCATGCAGGCGGGCGCGGAACACGGCGTCGAGATCGAGATCGGCGACGACGAGATCCTCCTCGAACTGCCGCCCGCGCGCGATCGTCTCGCCCCGTTCGTTGACGATCACGCTGGCGCCGTCGAACACCAGCTCGTCCTGCCCACCCACCATGTTCACGAAGGCCAGACAGACCAGGTCGTCGGCCGCGCGCGTCGCCACCATCCGCTCGCGGAAGTTCGCCTTGCCGGCGTGAAAGGGCGAGCCGTTGATCGTCACGATGATTTCGGCGCCGGCCAACGCCTGCAGCGTGGTGGGCCCGGTCGGGTACCAGATGTCCTCGCAGATGTTCACGGCGAAGGTCACGTCACCGCGGGCGAACACCGGCGCTTCGCGTCCCGCCTGGAAATAGCGGTTCTCGTCGAACACCCCGTAGTTCGGGAGGTATTGCTTGTGGTACACGCCGGCGAGGGCGCCGTCGTGGAGCACGGCCGCCGCGTTGAAGATGTCGTCGGCACGGTCGACGAACCCGACGATGACGGTGAGCCCGCGAGAGGCGCGGGTGACGTCGTCGAGGGCGCGGAGGTTCGCCTCGATGAAGGCGGGCTTGAAGAGCAGATCCTCCGGCGGGTAGCCGGGAATCGCGAGCTCGGGGAGCGCGACCAGCCCGGCGCCGCGTGCGCGCGCGCGCTCGATGACGTCGACGATCCGCCGCACGTTGCCCTCGACGTCGCCCACCGTCGGGTTGATCTGACCGAGCGCCACCCGCAGCCGTCGCATGGCGGTATTGTACCCGCCACCCCCCGGCCCGGCCGAAGCGTTGTCAGCGCGGTTGGGCCGCGCGCGAACGTTCTACGGCCGCGACGCACTTGACGGCCCGGCGATGAGGACCGACACTTCGGTCATCGTGTCTCACCGCATCAGGGTGATCGGATGAAGCGGACCGTCGTGGTGTGGAGCGCGCTCGCCTTGCTGTTGGCGCCCACGATTGCGGCCGCGCCGGCCCGCGCCGAGCGAAGCCACGGCCGCCCGGTGGCACACGCCCACCGCGACGGGTTTGCGCACGGGCACATCCGCTCGGCCGCGCACCCGGTGTCGCATCCGTCGCGGCAGTTCGGCCGCCACTTTCCGCACGGTCACGCCGGGCCCGGGCGGGCGGTGGGATCCGTGTTCTATGTCGGGGCGCCCGTGTATCCAACGGCGCCGGCGTACTACGACCCCTTCGCGTACGCCGCTCCGCCGGTGACGTACGCCCCACCGGTCGCATATGCTCCGCCAGACAGCCGCATCTCGCTGGCGCCCGCGCCACCCCCGGCCGCGCCCACACCGAACGTGATCGAATATCCGAACGGGCGATACGAGCTGCAGGGCGACGGCGTCCGGATACCGCATACGTGGGTGTGGATCCCGAATCCGCCGCCTCCGCCGCCGGCGGCTCCGCCACCGCCGGACCCGCCCACGGCGCAGGCGCCGGCCCCGTCACGCGCGGTCGACCGGCCGCTCTATCGCTGGAGCGACGATCAGAGCGTCGTGCACTGGACGGATCGGTGGAGCGCGGTTCCGGAGCGGTACCGCTCGCAGGTGACGCGGTTTCCGTCCGGCTGATCCCAGGGAGGGTGAGCTAGCGCGATGCCTGCCAAGGTCCCGTGGTTGCCCCGGAGCGTGCCGCCCGGCGCCAAGCCGGAGCGGTGCAAGCACTGCGCTCGTCTCGCGCTCATCCCGTGGACACTGCGCCGCGACGATCACACCAAGACCGTGTTCCGCCGCTGGATCTGCGTGGAGTGCCAGACCTCCGAGGAGCGTCAGGAGGACTAGCCTGGTGTTCCGTCCACGAAATCATGTTAACGATCACCGCGCGGCGGGGCCGACGGGCGGGTGCGCCAGGGGTCGAAGGACCACGCGGCACGCGTTCGCTGCTCCGCCACGGCTGGGCTCCATCTGGGCGCAGAGGCGTCCGTTGCCCCGTGGCGGGAAACGGGTCCTTCGACCCCTGGCGCACCCGCCCATCGGCCCAGCGTCGCGTGGTGCGGGTTCTCAACATGACTTCGCGAACGGAACACGAGGGTTGAGCCTAGGCTAAATCCGCGTCCGCTCCGAGCGCCGGCTCCGCCGGCGCAGCCGTGGTCGTTGCTCCGCCGCTGGGGGGAATCGGGGGGAGCGGCGGTCGCTCCCCCCGATCCTCATTGATGAAGTCGATCAGGCGGCGAAGGCGGGCGTAGGACGTGCGGTTGAAGGGCAGGATTAGGCGCGGCAGCTCGGGGAATTCGTCCAGCTCCTGCGGCGCCGGACCGGCCGACTGATCGACCCGCCCCTTGAGGATGTCCTCGAAGCGCCGCTGGATCTCCGCGAGCTCGGCCTCGCTCAGCCGCCGCTGCAGGCGAAACACGAGATCCTCCCCCACGATGCGCGCGGAATGGAACACGCGGTAGAACTGCGTGATCTGCTCCACGGCCGCGTCCACGGTCTCCACGATCCGGTAGAACGCGGCGTCCTCGTGGTCGATGAAGCCGCGTTCCACCAGCGTCCCCTGCACCCAGCGGTCCCAGATCCGCCAGAACGGCTTGGGCCCCGCCTCCACGAGCACGACGGGGACGATCGTCGATTTCCCGGTCTGCATGAGCGTCAGCAGCTCGAACGTCTCGTCCATCGTGCCGAACCCGCCCGGGAAGAGCGCCACCGCGCTCGCCTCTTTCAGCAGGAACAGCTTGCGGGTGAAGAAGTACTTGAAGCTGACGAGCTTCGGGTCGGAGGCGATCCAGGGATTGGCCTCCTGCTCGAACGGCAGGCGGATGTTCAGACCGAAGCTCTTCTCCCCGCCCGCGCCCTCCTGGGCCGCCCCCATGATGCCGGCGCCCGCGCCGGTGACCACCATGAAGCCCGCCTCCACCATGCGCTGACCGAACTGGTGGGCGGCGTCGGCCGCCGCCTCCACCCGCGGCGTGCGCGCGGAGCCGAAGACGGTGACTTTGCGGACGTGTCGGTAGGGCGCGAAGACCTTGTAGCTGTAGCGCAGCTCCTTGAGGGCGGTGTTGGTGATCCGCAGATCAGGGGTCGAGGCGCCGTCTTCGTGGAGCTTCAGGGCGGTGGTGACGAGCTGCTGCAGGTACCCGCGCTTGTCGCGGGGCACTCCGACCGCCTCCAGCAGGCTCAGGATCTGACGATTCGCGTCTTCGTTCTGGAGCTGATAACGACGGGATTCAGCCACGAATCCAGTATACCGATCAGGCCGGCCCCGGCCGCACAGTTGCGTAGAGACCCCCGAGCACGAGCACGCCGCCGGCCAGCGTGAACGGGCTGGCGGCGTCCCCCATGACGAGCACGCCGAGGCTGACGCCGACGACCGGCTGCACGTTCAGGAAGATCGCGGCGCGCGGCGCCGTCACCCGCTCCCGTCCCCGGTTCCAGGCGAGGTAGGCCAACGCCGTGATGACCACGGCCAGGTAATCATAGGCGACTCACGCCAGCGTGTGCCGCACCATCCGGCTGTCGACCATGAAGATCACCATCTCCGCGATGTTGGTGGCGTGATCGGCCACGCGCTCGAGGAAGCGCGAGATAAGAATGAGGCGGATGGCGCGGGGGATGGTCTTGGGATCCTCCATCATGAAGGTCAGCAGCTCGCGAAAGATCTGCTCCTTGAGCGCGTCCACCTCGTCGTCGGCCGCGCACACGCGACGGGCGAGATCGGTATCGCGCGCGACGAAGGCGTCGAGGCTCTGCTTGACCATGGTCTGGGCGCGCTCGGCCATCCGGGGCAGGTCGATATACGGCTTGACCTGCGCCTCCTGGTTCAGGTCGAGCACCCGCTGCGCGATGTTCACCGCCTGGTCGCCGATGCGCTCGAGGTCGGTGACGATCTTCATGGCGGTGGTGAGGAAGCGGAGGTCACCGGCCGCGGGCTGGTGCAGGGCCAGCAGCTCCACGCACTTCTCGTCCACCTCGACGTCGTAGGTGTTGACCTCGCGGTCGCGCTCGATCACGGCGCGCGCCTCCACGTCGTCGCGCTCCACCAGCGCGCGCATGACGCGGCGGATCTGGTCCTCGACGAGGGCGCCCATGGCGAGCAGCGTTTGCTTGAGCGCTTCGAGCTCTTCGTGGAAGTG
Source organism: Methylomirabilia bacterium (assembly GCA_041492755.1). Taxonomy (GTDB): domain Bacteria; phylum Methylomirabilota; class Methylomirabilia; order Rokubacteriales; family CSP1-6; genus JBGPXN01. Next base: position 9,777 of record JBGPXN010000047.1, read on the forward strand.
GCGTTGCATGGCCGTCTCCTACCCGAACCGCCCCGTGATGTAGTCCTCGGTCTTGCGGTTCTTCGGATTCGTGAAGAGCTCGCGGGTCACGCCGAACTCGACCAGCTCACCGAGCAGTAGAAACCCAGTGTAGTCCGAGACCCGGGCCGCCTGCTGCATGTTGTGGGTCACGATGACGATGGTATAGCTGGCCTTCAGCTCCAGCATCAGCTCTTCGATCTTCGCCGTCGCGATGGGATCGAGGGCCGAGCACGGTTCGTCCATGAGCAGCACGTCGGGCTCCACCGCGACGGCCCGGGCGATGCACAGGCGCTGCTGCTGGCCGCCCGACAGCCCGAGCGCGCTGTCGGCGAGCCGGTCCTGCACCTCGTCCCACAGCGCGGCCGCGCGCAGGCTCCGCTCCACGATGCCGGCGAGATCCTCGCGATTGCGCACGCCGAGGATGCGGGGACCAAAGGCCACGTTCTCGAAGATCGACTTCGGAAACGGGTTCGATTTCTGAAAGACCATCCCGACCCGCTTGCGCAGCTCGGTCACGTCGACGCTGGCGTCGTGGACGTCGGTGCCGCCGATGCGGATACGGCCTTCGACCCTGACGCCGTCCACCAGGTCGTTCATCCGGTTCAGGCAGCGCAGGAGCGTGCTCTTGCCGCAGCCGGACGGGCCGATGTAGGCGGTGACGCGATGCTTGGGCACGGACATCGAGATGTCGCGGAGCGCCTGCTTGGTGCCGTACCAGAGCGAGAGGTGCTCGATCTCCACCATGGCAGATTCCAGGATGGCGGTGTCGGCGTCCATGCTCCTCAGACCGGCAACGACGGAGACGTCGGGCGTCATGCGATCTCCTATACGGCCGCGCTCGCGTACCGACGGCGGAGTCGGTTCCGCAGCACGATGGCGAAGGCGTTCATCAAGACGACCAGGCCCAGCAGCAGCAGCGTGGTCGTGAACACCATGGGGCGGGCGGCGTCCACGTTGGGTGATTGAAAGCCGACGTCGAAGATGTGAAACCCCAGGTGCATGAACTTGCGCTCGAGGTGGACGAACGGCCAGACGCCGTCGAGGGGGAGCGACGGCGCGAGCTTGACCACTCCCGTGATCATCAGCGGCGCGACCTCCCCGGCCGCGCGGGCCATGGCCAGGATCAACCCGGTCAGGATCGACGGCATGACGGCCGGCAGGACGACGCGGAGCGTGGTCTCCAGCTTCGTGGCCCCGAGCGCCAGCGCCGCCTCGCGCGCGCCGCCCGGGATGGCGGCCAGCCCCTCCTCGGTGGCGACGATCACGACGGGAATGGTGAGGAGGGCCAGGGTGAGGGACGCCCACAGGATGCCGCCGGTGCCGAAGGTCGGGGTCGGCAGCGCCTCGGCGAAGAACACGCGGTCGATGGTGCCGCCCACGAAGTAGATGAAGAAGCCGACGCCGAACACGCCGAACACGATCGACGGAACACCGGCCAGGTTGTTGACGGCGATCCGTACCACGCTCACGAACGCCCCCTGGCGCGCGTACTCACGCAGGTAGAACGCGGCGAGCACGCCGAGCGGCGTCACCATGACCGACATGATCATCACCATCATGACGGTACCGAAGATGGCGGGGAACACCCCGCCCTCGGTGTTCGATTCGCGGGGACTCGCAGCGACGAACTCCCAGACCCGGGCCGCGTAGTAGCCGCTCTTGGCAAGTAGTCCCATCCGGTTCGGGAAGGACACCCGCACGATCTGGGACAGTGGCTGCTCTTTCTCCTTGCCGCCTTCGGCCACCACGACCAGGCTCGCCGTCTGCCGGCGACGCAACTCGGTCAGTCGTGCCTCCTGTTGAGCATACCGCGCCTGCAAGGCAGTCGCCTGCGCGCGCAGGGCGTCGATCTCGGCGCCGCCCGTCGTGCCGCGAAGCTCGAGGCGACGCATGGCCAGGCGAATCCGCTCCTGCAGCCGGTTGATGGTCCCGATCTCGCCGGTTTCCACGCGCCGGATTTCCGCGCGCACGTGCGCCGCCTCGGCAAGCCGTGGGCGCGCCGCCTCCCACACCGCGGGCCCGGAGGCGACCACCCGGCCGTCTTCGCGCAGCTCCCGGATCGTTCCGATCAGGACGCCCCACTCCGTCCGCTCGACGGCCACCACGTCGCGCGGCCGCTCCCGCGTGGTGATGCGACTCTCGTCCGCCCACACGAAATCGGCACCGACGAGGTCGCGATTGCCGACTTGCAGCTTGACGCGGTACTGGCCGGGGCGCCCGGGGACGCTCTCGCGCTCGGCCACCTGGCCGGTGAGCGCGGAGCCGTCGCTCAGGGTCACACGCACGACCTCGGATGGCCAGAAGAAGCCAAGCGCGTTGACGAGGACGAGGCCGACCAGGCCCACCACCATGATGAGGGCGATGCCGAGCGCGCCCCCCGTGAGCCAGACGAACGGCTCGCCGCTGCGCCAGAGCGCCTTCACAGGTAGCGGTACCGGCGGCGAAGCCGCAGCCGCACGACCTCGGCCAGGGTGTTCACGATGAACGTGAGCGCGAACAGCAGCAAGGCGGCAAGGAACAGGACCCGGAAGAGCGTGCCGCCTTCGGGCGCCTCGGGCAGCTCGACGGCGACATTGGCGGAGAGCGCCCGGAAGCCGCTGAAGATGTTCCAGTCCATGACCGGCGTGTTGCCCGTCGCCATGAGCACGATCATGGTCTCGCCCACCGCCCGGCCGAATCCGATCATGACCGCGGAGAAGATGCCCGGGCTGGCCGTGGGCAGCACGATGCGGAGCGCCGTCTGCCAGCGGTTGGCGCCGAGCGCGAGCGAGCCGGCGCGCAAGTGCTGGGGCACGTTGGCGAGCGAGTCCTCGGCGATCGTGAAGACGATCGGGATCACGGCGAAGCCCATGGCAATGCCGACCACGAGCGAGTTGCGCTGATCGTAGCCCAGACCGAGTGCCTGCAGCAGCCAGCCGCGATAGTCGCCGGCGAGCAGCCGCATCTCGACGAGCCCGCCCAGCGTGAAGGCCAGCCACGCGCCGAGCACGAGCACGGGTAGAAGCAGGAGCGCTTCGGTGCCCGGCCTGAACCAGCGGCGCGCGGCCGCGGGCAGCTGCCGCCACAGGAGCAAGGTGGCGAGGATGCAGGGCACCTCGACGAGCGGCAGCAGAAAGAGACCGGGCACGATCCGTTCCACCATCGGCGCCAGCCACAATCCGGCCAGGAAGCCGAGCACGACGCTGGGGAGCGCGGCCATGATCTCCACAACGGGCTTGACCCACGCCTTCACGGCCGGATGCATGAACTCGCTGACGTAGAGCGCGGCGAGCAGCGACAGGGGCACGGCGAGGAGCAAGGCGTAGAACGTACCCTTCAGCGTGCCGTAGAGCAGCGGCGTCAGGCTCAGCTTGGCCTCGAAGTCGTCGGTGCCGCCAGTCGACTGCCAGACCCAGGCCGGGGCCGAGTACCCCTCGTACCAGACCTTGCCGAACAGCGCCTGCAGCGTGATCTCCGGGTGGGAAATATCGAGGCGCCACTGGCTGATCCTGCCGCCGTCGTTCACGGCGAGGATACCGTCGGCCTTCGGCGTCACGCTGACGGCGGCGATGTCGCTGCCGGGCGCGGTGAGCGTCAACAACGTCCGGCCCGTGGTGCCATATCCCACGCCGACGCCGCCGGCGGTATCCGCCGTGACGAAGCCCTTGTCCCGCGGCGAGGCGCCGATGGCGACGATCGCCCCTGCCTGCCGGGCGAACTGGTAGATCCGGGTGAGCCGCGGCGCACCCCCCTCGGCGGACGGAATCGTCTGCCAGGTGGAAACGTCGCCCCACTCGTCGCCGACGACGAGCGTGCGGTCGCCGTTGAGCAGACCGAGCGTCGTGATCGGCACCCCGGCGCGGCTGACCACGGCGGTGTCGGGCGCGGCGAGGCTCTCGTCGCGCATGTCGTAGCGGAGCAGACGGCCGCGGGACGTCCCGAGATAGAGCTCCTCGCCCCGCTCGTCGAGAGCGAGCGCGGTGACCTTGCCTTCCATCGGGACCGTCAGCGCACGGACCACGCTCTCCTTGCGGCTGGGTCCGATCAGCGCCTTCTTCTCCACCACCCTGGCGATGATCAGGTCGAGCGGCCCGACCTGCGCCACCGTGATCGAGCCGGACGCCGGCGATGCCACCGCGAGGCCGCGGATGGCGCGCTTCTGGCCCGGGTCCAGCAGGATCGGCTCGCCGAAGGCCGCCTTCGAGCTGATCGTTCGCTTTCCGCCCTCGAAGCTCGCGTCGAAGGTCACGGCCAGTGGGATGACGCGCCCGTCCGACGTGGCGAGGTAGTGGTGGCCGCGGCCCGCTTCCACGACGCGCGTGATCGTTGCGCCATCCAGCGCCGGCGGGCGGGTCAGCCCGAGCGTGCGACCGTCGTCGAGGGCGAGAAACCGGACGGCGCCGTCCGTGGCAACGGCGTAGGCGATCTGTCGATACTCGTCCACGCCGACGCTGGCGCCGCGGGCGACGGCGCCGCCTTCGAACTGCCGGGCCGGCAACGGCGTCGCCGTCGCCGGCTTGAACAACGGGTAGACCTCCGCCCCGATCACGAGGAGCATGGCCAGGATGGACGCGATGATGATGAGGCCGCCGAGGACAACGAGACGCGACGCCCAGCGGTCGAGGCCGACGCGCCGGGCCGTGCGGGCGCTCGTGGCGGCCAGCGGGCGGGCCGGGGTTGCCGGCCCGGCCCGCAGTGTGCCGGCTTGAACGGCCATTCCGTGCCTACTGGATCTTGTTCAGCTCTTCCCGCGCGACCGATCCGGGGATCGGGAAGTAGCCGTCCTTGATGACGTCCTGCTGGCCGTCGCGCGAGAGCACGAGCCGGACGAACTCGCGGGTCAACGGGTCGAGCGGCTTGCCGGGCGCCTTGTTGACGTAGACGTAGAGGAACCGCGAGAGCGGGTACGTCCCCGCATACGCGTTGTCAGCGGTCGCCTCGACACACTTACCTCCGTCCTTCTCCGACAGCGGCACGGCCCGAACCCCCGCGGTGGCGTACCCGATCCCGCTGTAACCGATGCCGAACCGGTCGACCGTGACGCCTTGCACCACCGAGGCCGAGCCAGGCTGTTCCTTCACCGCGTCCTTGAAGTCGCCGTTCTTCAGCGTGTGCTCCTTGAAGAACCCGTACGTCCCCGACGCCGAGTTGCGACCGTAAAGGCTCATTGGCCGGGCCGCCCAGTCGCCGGTGAGCCCCACCTGTCCCCAGGTCCTCATGTCCTCCTTGCCGCCCTGGCGCCGCGACTTCGAGAAGATAGCATCCACCTGCGGAATGCTCAGGCACTTGATCGGGTTGTCCTTGTTCACGAACACCGCGAGCGCGTCGACCGAGGTGCGAATCGGCATCGGCTTGTAGCCGTACTTCTTCTCGAACTGGTCGATCTCCGTGCCCTTCATCGGCCGCGACATCGGCCCGAGCTGGGCCGTCCCGGAGATCAGCGCCGGCGGCGCCGTCGAGGAGCCCTTGCCTTCGATCTGGACCTTGGCGTTCGGGTAGAACTTCGCGAAGTGCTCGGCCCAGTACGTCATGAGGTTGTTGAGGGTGTCGGAGCCGATGCTGGAAATGTTGCCGCTCACGCCGCTGACGGCCTTGTACGGCGGCAGCTCAGGATCGACCTTGACCTCGGCGTTCGCCGTCGCGGCCAGGGCCAGGGCCACGACTCCCGCGATGATCGTTCTCGCGCTCTTCATGCAGTCCTCCCTTGTGTGCGTGCTGAGTGTCGGGGGTCGCTGTTTCGGTCGGATGACCGATCTGTTACGAATGTGTTACGGCCTTCTCACGCCGGCTCGCGAAAGCGATAGCCGATCCCGCGAACCGTCTCGACCTCGGGGGATGCGACCTGCGCCTGCACGAACTTCGCGCGCAGGCGCGCGAGATGCACGTCCACCCTTCCTCCACCCGTCCCGTGACCATGATGACGGGGATGGCCCGGGTCTTCGCGTCCTGCTTGAGGCGGCGGCACACTTCCCAACCGTTGAGCTGGGGAACCATGATGTCGAGCAGCCCCGCGTCGACGCGGCCGTCGCGGGCATGCAGCAGGACGGCCGCGCCGGTGACGCCGACGACGACGTCGTCGCCGTCCCGGGAGAGGTGGTGACGGATCAGCTCGGCAACGTCCGGCTCGTCCTCGACCACGAGCACCCGGCCGCGCCGCGCCCCCGCTCGCGACAGCTCCGCTCCGCGACCTGCCGGCTCGACCCGGGTCTCCGACGGCGCCTTTGCCACGCCGCCGAGTGTCGGGGACGCGCGTTAACGCCAGATGACGGGGTGGTAAATCCTCGGTGACGGCCCTCAGGCCGGCTTGCGGGCACGCACGAAGGCGCTCATGAACTTGCCGTCCACCGCGGGCGCGATGGCGTCGACGTCGAGGCCCGCGCCGGTCAGGAACTCGCGCGCGTCCGCGGCGCGATAGACGCGCGTAGGCTCCACGTCGACATCCTCGAAGCCGGCCGCAGCGAGCTTCTGGCGGTAGTCCGCCTCGCTGAGCGCGCCGGCCACGCAGCCGATCCACAGCTCTACGCTTCGCCGCACGGCCGCCGGCACTTCGCCCCGCACGACGACGTCCGAGACCGCGAGGCGCCCGCCCGGCCGCAGGACCCGGAAGGCCTCCGCCAGGACCCGATCCTTGTCGGCGGACAGGTTGATCACGCAGTTGGAGATGATCACGTCGACGCTGGCCTCGGGGAGCGGGATCTGCTCGATCTCACCCTTGAGGAACTCGACGTTCGTGACACCCGCCTTCCGCTGGTTCTCCCGCGCGAGCGCGAGCATCTCGTCGGTCATGTCGAGCCCGTACGCCTTCCCGGTCGGCCCGACCCGACGGGCCGACAGCAGCACGTCGATGCCGCCGCCCGAGCCGAGGTCCAGGACGACCTCGCCCGGAGCCAGCTGCGCAAGCGCGGTCGGATTGCCGCAGCCGAGCGACGCCGCCGTCGCCTCGGGCGGCAGGCCGGCCGTCTCCGTCGCGTCATAGAGCCCGGAGGTGATCGGGTCGCAAGCGCCAGCCGACGCCCTCGCGCCGCAGCATCCGCCGCCACCGGCGACCACCCGCAGCGCCGCCTCGCCGTACTTGTCCCGCACCACGTCCTTGATCGACCTGTCGGTCATGTCGAGCCTCCCTGGGTCAGGATGGTGAGGAGACTGTATTCCACATTTCGAGATATTTCAAACTATCAGTCCGCGGACCCTGACCGCGGGCGTGCCGGTCCCACGTCGATCCGCAGCGCGGCCGTGTGCGAGACCGGTGGACGCTTCCACGGGAATCATTCCAACCATGGCGTCCCCCCAACACGCCCCGGCACCGCCACAGTTCCGTAACTCTTTCGTAATTCTCGGAGACGGGCCGGGCGCGCGCGGAGTATAGGGAGGGTGCGCGCTGCTCGGTTCCTTCTCGCCGAAATCGCCTCCGACTCGCTGCGGCAACGGCGCCGCGTCCACGGACTCAAGGCCGAGCGCGCGGATATCGTCCTGCCCGGCGTGATCGTCGTCGAAAACGTGATGCTGCTCGGTGGGTATCAGACGCTCAGGGTCTGCATCCGCGGCGCGCGCGACGGACTGCTCCTGCGCGAGATGGAGCGCTCCCGGAAAGGAGGGGCGATTTACCTCGGCCTCTCGCCGGGCTTCCCGCGGCCCCGCTCACCGGCCCGGTTGGCCACATGGGATACTGTTCTCTCTGCATGCCGATGACGAGGAACTGGACGATCAGGTCGAGGGCGGGCCGGCCCATCGTTGGCGGGCTTCTGGTTCTCACGATCCTGGCGGGTGGCGCTCACGGCCAGGCGCAGTCGCGACTGACGGTCTTCGCGGCCGCCGATCTGGCCTTCGCGTTCAAGGGGATCGTTCCTCTGTTCGAGCGGGCGACCGGCGCGAGCGTGATCTTGTCGATCGGGTCGACCGGCGTGTTTGCGCAGCAAATCGCCGCCGGTGCCCCGGCGGACGTCTTCTTCGCCGCCAACGCTTCCTTCGTCGACGACCTCATCGCGCGAGGCGTCGTCATCCCGGCCACGCGCTCCTTGTACGCGCAGGGCCGCATCGTTCTGGCCACCCGCCGCGATGCCCCGTTTCGGCCGACTGAGCTGCGCCAGTTGACCGACCCGCGCGTCAAGCGCATCGCGATTGCCAACCCGCAACATGCCCCGTACGGCAAGGCGGCGGAACAGGCGCTCCAGGCCAGTGGTCTGTGGGACACGCTCAAGGCGAAGCTCGTCTACGGCGACAACATCCGCCATGCCCTGCAGTTTCTCCAGACGGGCGCGGCGGAGGCGGGGGTCGTCGCGCTGTCCGTGGCCAACGCGCCGGAGATATCGTGGACCCTGGTCGACGCGAGGCTGCATGAGCCGCTCAATCAGGTCGCCGTCGTCGTGCGCCGCAGCCAGCATCCGGAGCTGGGCGGCGCGTTCATTCGGTTCGTCGTCGGCCCGCAGGGACGGCCCATCATGAAGCGGTACGGCTTCCTGCTTCCCGGGGATTTCTAGTCGCCGTGGAATGGTTCCCACTCTGGCTCTCCGTGCGCGTCGCTCTCCTCGCGACAGGCCTCACGATGACCGTCGGGATCCCGGTAGCCTGGTGGCTCGCCCGACGGCGCTCGACGGTGCGGCAGATCGTGGCCGTCATCGTGATGACGCCGCTGGTGCTGCCGCCGACCGTCCTGGGCTACTACCTTCTCGTCCTCATCAGCCGATACGGGCCGGTGGGACGAGTCCTGGAATCACTCGGCATCGAGCTGGCGTTCACGTGGCGCGCCGCCGTGCTCGCCGGCGCAATCGGGTCCTTCCCGCTCCTCGTCCGCGCCGCCCAGGCGGGATTCGAGTCGGTCGATCGTCAGCTCGAGGACGCAGCCCGTACGCTCGGCCGCTACGAATGGAGCGTGTTCTGGAGCGTCAGCCTACCGCTCGCGTGGCGCGCGGTCGCCGCCGGAAGCGCCCTGGCCTTCTGCCGGGCGTTCGGCGACTTCGGCATCACGCTGATGGTTGCGGGGAACATTCCAGGACGCACGCAGACGCTGCCGCTCGCGATCTACGATCACGTGCAGTCCAATGCGATGCGGGAAGCCAATGTGCTCGCGCTCGTGTCGATCGGCGTCGCGCTGACCATCTTGCTCGGTGCCGCCCGCTTCGTGCGCTTTCGTTAGCGGGCAGCGTGTCCTCGCCCGGCGCCAGGACCGGCTCCTCGCAGCGCCGGCGCGGCGACGCCAGCCTGCTGCTCGTCTTCACGCCGCCACCGCGCGGAGGCCGGCAGGACGGCGAGCGTGCCGTCACCCGCGGCCAGCCATGCGCCGATCGCTCCTGGCTCCGTGCCGTTCAGGACGTCGTCGAATTCCTCGGCCGCGAGGCCGGCCACCCCGAGTCGCCTCGGTGCCGCATTCGGCACGTCGACCACCAGCGTCACCGGCGCCGAATGGCCAGCCGCGGCCAGCAGGTCAGGCGCGTAGGCGACGACAACGCTCGGGCGGACGGACGTCGCGCGCCTCGCCCGAAACACCTGCCCGCCCGACGTGGAACCCGTGACGAGAACGAAGTCCGCCTCCTCCAGGGGCGCCGATCGCGCACCGCTGTTGAAGCGGAGATACGCGGCGACGGTCTCCGCGCCCTCGAGGACGTGCGCGACCCCCGCACGGGCGCCCGCACGCTCGCCTTCTTCCTCGTCGAGCCCGGACGCCCCGGCGCCCTCCGCGCCTGACCGACCGTGGCGTCATCGCATCGTCACGTCGAGGGCGACGGTACGCCCGTCCGCGCCCGCCTCGCGCCGATCCCGCTCGCGGTGTCGTCCGGTCGCCGTCTCTTCCTGATTGTCGTGAGCCAACGGCCCGAGAAACTCGACCCGCTGATCATCGGAGAGTGTGAAAATCGTGCGCTTCTGAGGGTCGGCTCCTCGAGTGCTGGCCGTCGAGGGCACGATCGAGGCCGCGCGGGAACTTGGGGGCGAACGTCGCCGACGTGGCCCGAAGCGCCGCGCAAGGCGCGCTGGAGGCCGCGGACCGCATCAGCATTGCCGCTGGCCGCTCCGTCCGCCGCACGCTCGCCGGGACGGTCGCTGGCGTGCGGGCACTTGGTGGACAGCCAGCCGGCGCCGCGCCGGTCACCGCGGAGCGCGGCTGGCGCCGCCACACGCCGGCCCCGGCGCGGGACGCGCCGCCGTCGTGCCGGTACGACCGCCGCCTGACCGGGCGTGACTCTGAGTACATGGGGGGCCCCAAAATGACCCCCCAACCCCCCCAACGCTCGGAAACGCCCCGGGAAACCCGGGGCGCTCCTCGAATTCCTCACACCCTCTGAGCCGTCCGCAACGGTCTGCGGTATGTTCGTACCGGGATTGTCGTGGGGATGACGTACGAGTTCGACCTGCTCAGCATCGGCAGCGGCCCGGCCGGCCAGCGCGCGGCCGTGCAGGCGGCCAAGCTGGGCAAGCGCGCCGCCGTCGTGGAGAAGCAGGCATGTCTGGGCGGTGCCTGCACCGACACAGGGACCATCCCCAGCAAGACGCTTCGCGAAGCCGTCCTCGCGTTCACCGGGGGCGCCGCGTTCGGCGAGCGCCGGCGCAGCGGATCCGACGTTCGTCCCACCGCCCAGCAGCTGCTGGCGCGCATCGAACAGGTGGTCGCGCGCGAAGTCGACGTCGTCGACCGTCAGCTCGCGCGCAACGACGTCGCCGTGCTGCGTGGTGAGGCGTCCTTCGTCGACCCGCACACCCTGGTCCTCCGCTCCGGAGGCGAGTGGCGGCAGGTGACGGCCGCCACCATCGTGATCGCAACCGGGACGACGCCGGCGCCGGCGCCCGGTGTCCCGGCCGACGGCGACGTGGTCATGACCACCGACGACGTCCTGCGCCTCCGCCGCGTGCCCCATACGATGGTGGTCGTGGGCGCGGGCGTCATCGGCATCGAGTACGCGTCGATGTTCGCCGCGCTCGACGTCGAGGTCACGCTGGTCGAGCGCCGGCAGCGCCCGCTGGAGTTCCTCGACCGCGAGATCGTCGACGAGCTCATGCACCAGATGCGCGACCGCAACGTCACGTTCCGGCTCGGGGAGACCGTCGCCTCGATCGAGATCGTCGAGGGCCCGCCGCGGCGGGCGGCGGTTCGGCTGGAATCCGGCAAGCGGATCGTCGCCGACACGGTCCTGTTCTCGGTGGGGCGGATCGCGGCCACCGCCGCGCTTCAGCTCCCCGCGGCCGGGCTGAGCACCGACGACCGCGGCCGGCTCGCCGTCGACGCGACGTTCCGGACGGCCGTGCCCCACATCTACGCCGCCGGCGACGTCATCGGCTATCCGAGCCTCGCCGCGACGTCGTCCGAGCAGGGCCGGCTCGCCGCCTGTCACGCGCTCGGTGTCGCCGCCGGGCCGCTGCCCCCGCACTTCCCGGTGGGCATCTACGCGATCCCGGAGATCTCCATGGTCGGAGCGCCGGAGGACGAGCTGACGGCGGCGAAGATCCCGTACGAGATCGGCATCGCGCGCTACCGCGAGATCGCGCGCGGCCAGATCCTCGGCGACGACAGCGGCCTGCTCAAGCTCTGCTTCCGCCGCGACGACGGCCGCCTGCTCGGCGTGCACATCATCGGCACCGGCGCCACCGAGCTGGTCCACATCGGGCAGGCCGTCCTCGGGCTCGGGGGCGGGCTCGACTACTTCCTCACGACGGTCTTCAACTACCCGACGCTCGCCGAGTGCTACAAGGTCGCGGCGCTGGACGCCTCGAACAAGCTGCGGATGTGACGCGTCATGCCGCCGCGAGCGTGAACCGCACCACCGTGCCCTTGCCCGGCTCGCTCTCGATCGCCAGGACCCCGCCATGACCGATGACGAGGTGCCTGACGATGGCCAGCCCGAGGCCGGTCCCGCCCAGCTCGCGAGAGCGTGCGCGGTCCACGCGATAGAACCGTTCGGTGATCCGGGGAAGATCGGCGGCGGGGATGCCGATGCCGGTGTCCTCCACCGCGATCTCGACCCGCCCCGCCTGGGCCGGCCGCGCGGACACGCGCACGCGCCCGCCGGCCGGCGTGTACTTCACCGCGTTGTCCACGAGGTTGATCAGGATCTGGGCGAGCCGGTCGTGATCGGCGAGGGCGACGTCCGCACCCGCCTCGAGGCCGGCTGACAGCGCAACCGAGCCCGCGTCCGCCCGCGGACGACTGATGGCGAGCACCGACTCGACCACCTCGGCCAGGCGGATCGGGGCCAGACGAAGCGCGACCTTGCCCAGCTCGATGTTGGAGAGGTCGGTCAGGTCGTTCAGCAGTCGGCCCAGCCGCTCGGTGTGGCGGAACACGATCTCGAGGAACCGGCGCGCGTGCTCGCGCTCCTCGAGGGCGCCGCCCAGCAGCGTCTCCAGGTAACCATGGATGGCGGTGAGCGGCGTTCGCAGCTCGTGGGAGACGTTGGCCACGAATTCGGTGCGCACGCGCTCCAGCCGGCGCAGCTCGGTGACGTCGTGGACGACCATGACGGCGCCGACCTCGTCGGGACCGAGGCGCAGCGGCACGGCATTGACTTGCAGCACGCGCTCCACCGCCCCCGGCAGCGACAGCTCGCCCCGGGACACCACGCCCTCGCCGGCGGCGCGGCTGTCGCGGAGGAGATGGTGGAGGTCGGCGTTGCGGATGACTTCGAGGATCGGCTTGCGCTCGCCACGCGCGGCGCCCAGATCGAACATGACCCGCGCGCGCTCGTTCATCAGCGCGATGTGGTCGTGGCCGTCGACGGCGATCACGCCTTCCACCATGCCGTCGAGGATGGCGGAGACCTTCGCCTGCTCGTGATGGAGATCGTCGAGCCGCGTCCGCATGCGCTGCGAGAGCGCGTTGAGGGCGCGGCCGAGCGCGCCGATCTCGTCCGGCGACCGGACGGGCGCGCGGACCAGGAAATTGCCATCGGCCATGGCCCGCGCGACCTCCTGCATGACCACCGCCGGCCGCGTGATCCGACCCGCCACGAAGAGCGCGATCCCGAGCGCCACCGCGAGCGCGAGGATGCCCCCGACCAGCAGCACGCCGTGGATCTCCCCGTGCGAGGTGATGACGGCGGCCAGCGGTAACGCCAACCGCAGCACGCCGAGCGGGCGGCCGCCATCCAGCACCGGCAGGGCCACGTAGAGCAGCGGCGTGTTGGTCGTGGCGCTCGGGCGCAGGTCACGCCCACGACCGGCGGCCAGCGCGGCCTGGACCTCGGGCCTGCCTGCGTGGTTCTCCACGCGCGGCAGCTCGGCCGGCGGCACGTCGGAGTCCGCGAGCACGCGGCCGTCGGGCGCGATCAGCATGACCCGCAGGTCGTTGGGGCGCGCCGCCCGACGAACGAAGGCGGAGAGCGGAAGGGGACCCGCCCCACTGGCGAGGAGGTCCCGCGTCTCATCGTGCAGCAACCGCCCGGCCGTCAGCAGCCGCATCTCGAGCGCATCCACCGCCAGCGCGTCCAGCGCCCGCGTGAGATACAGGCCGGCGACGAGCACGGTGAGCGCGACGAACCCGACGAGCGTGAGCGCGAGCTTGACCGCGATGCGTCGCCGGAGGGCGAGGAGGAGATGCGCGAGCACGGCTCAGTCGGGGTCCAGACGGTAGCCGACGCCCTTGACGGTGGCGATGCGCCGACCCTCGGGGCCGAGCTTCGCCCGCAAGCGCCGGATGTGGACGTCGACCGTGCGTGATTCGATCTCGTCCGCGCGCGCGTAGCCCCAGACCCGGCCGAGCAGGTGCTCCCGGGACAGCACGCGCCCGGCCGATTCCAGCAGGCTCTCCAGCAAGTCGAACTCCTTCGGCGTGAGGAGCAACGGCGCACCGGCGACGGTCGCGACGTGACGGCCGGGATCCAGGGTGAGCGTGCCGGCGGCGAGTACCGGCAGCGCGGCCGCCGCGGGGCGCGCCCGACGGAGCACCGCGCGCACCCGCGCCACCAGTTCCTTGGGCGAGAACGGCTTGGTGACGTAGTCGTCGGCGCCCATCTCGAGCCCGACGATCCGATCGACCTCGTCCGCCTTCGCGGTGAGCATGATGATGGGGATTCCCGTCATCGCGGCGTCCGCGCGCAACCGCCGGCAGACCTCCAGCCCGTTGAGCCCCGGCAGCATCAGGTCGAGCACGATCAGATCGGGCCGGGACGCGCGCGCGTCGGCGATGGCCTCCTCGCCGGTCGTCGCCGTCCGGCACCGAAACCCCTCGCGGGCGAGGTGGAACACGACGAGGTTGCGGATGTCCGACTCGTCTTCGACGACCAGGACGGCCGGACCGGCCACGCGCGAGTCGGCCCGTCGGCGCTCACGCGCCGAGCACGCGGAGGACCACCCAGGAGGCCGCCGCGATCAGCGCCGAGGCGGGAATGGTGAGGATCCACGCCCACAGGATGCGCCCGGCCACGCCCCAACGCACCGCCGAGAACCGCTGGAGCGAGCCCACCCCCATGATGGAGCCGGTGATGGTCTGGGTCGTGCTGACCGGAATGCCACCCAGCGCGGTCCCGATCAGCGTCATCGCGCCCGCCGTCTCCGCGCAGAATCCGCCCACCGGCCGCAGCTTGGTGATCCGCATCCCCATCGTCTTCACGATGCGCCAGCCGCCGGTGAGCGTGCCGAGGCTGATGGCGGCGTGGGCGGCGAGGATGACCCACATCGGGACGTAGAAGTCCTTCCCGAGGTGGCCGGTGGTGAACAGCAGCATGGCGATGATGCCCATCGTCTTCTGGGCGTCGTTCGTCCCGTGGCCGAGGCTGTAGGCGGCGGCGGAGACGAGCTGCAGCCGGCGGAAGAGCCAGTCCACGCGCCCCGGCGTGGCCCGCCTGAAGGTCCACGCCGTGGCCAGCATGAGGGCAAAGCCGACCGCCAGCCCGATCACGGGGGCCAGGATCATGAAGATGCCGATCTTCACGAGGCCGCTCGGAACGAGCGACCCGAAGCCCGCCTTCACCACCGCCGCGCCCGCGAGGCCCCCGATGAGCGCGTGCGATGAGCTGGTGGGCAGGCCGACGTACCAGGTGATCAGGTCCCAGGCGATGGCGCCGACGAGGCCGGCGAGGATCACCCACTGATCGACCACGGTGGACTGCACGACGCCCCTCCCGACGGTCTGCGCCACCGACACGCCGAAGCCGAAGGCGGCCACGAAGTTGAAGAAGGCCGCCCACGCCACCGCCTGCAGGGGCGTGAGGACCCGGGTGGAGACGACGGTGGCGATTGAATTCGCGGCGTCGTGGAAGCCGTTGATGAAGTCGAAGACGAGCGCGACGAGAACGATGAAGACGACGGCGGAGAGCACGGCAGTCCTGGACGATCAGGCCATCTTGAGGATGATCCCCTCGATCACGTTCGCGACGTCCTCACAGCGGTCGGTGACGATCTCCATCGTCTCGTAGATCTCCTTCCACTTGATGACCTCGATGGGATCGCCCTCTTCCTCGAAGAGCGCGGCCAGGCTGTCGCGCAGCAGGTTGTCCGCGCTGTTCTCGAGCCGGTTGACCTCGACGGCATGCTCGTGGAACCCGGGATCCATGGTGCGCAGACAGCGGATGGCCCGGTCCATGGACTGCACGGTGGCCACGATGACGTCGCTCATGGCGCGGCACGCCGACGTCGGCTCCTTGATGCGGTACACGACCAGCCGCTCGGCGGCCGCGTCGATGTAGTCGAGCACGTCGTCGAGGCGGGTGGCGAGGGCGTGAATGTCCTCGCGATCGAGGGGCGTGATGAACGTCGTGTTGAGACGACGGACGATCTCGTGCGTGACCTGGTCACCCGCGTGCTCGACTTCCCTGATCGCGTGCATCTTGGCCCGGGCGTCCGCGAAGTTGTGGACGAGGTCGTGCAGGAGCCCCGCGGCATGGATGATGTGCTGGGACTGCTGCTCGAAATGGTCGAAGAAGCGGACTTCCTTCGGGATCAGGTTCCACATGAACCGGCGACCCCGAGTCTAACGGAATCGCCACGGCTCCGCCAGACATCGCCCGACCTCGGCCCCGCGATCAGCGATCCGTCCGGTGGGCGGACCGGAGCGGAACGAACCCGGCGTGTGTCCGTTCCCACGGCACGCCAAGCCGCCCCAGCAGCTGCTCCATGATGCCGTCGTCGGGCACGAGGAGCGCGTCGCCGTCCACGCTGAGCGCGAAGTGCCGACTGCCGACCTCGTACGCGACGTGCAGCGCTTCCTCCCGCGACCGCGGGCGTATGGCCAGCACCGGCTCCGGCGCCGCCTCCACCACCACGTACCAGTCGCGCGCGACGTAGAGGACGTCGCCGGGCGCGAGGACGATCCCCGCCGGCAGCGCCAGCGCCAGCTCCCGCCCACTCCGCGTCTGCACGCGCCGCCGCCCGCCGCGGCGCTCCTCGGCCGTCAGCGGCAAGGTGTCGCGCTCGCGACGCGCCAGCTGCTCGTCGGCAACGCGCGAGGGCGGGGTCGTGATGACCGCGATGGGAGACGTCACGTCACGCGTCTGCGGCAGACCCCGTCGCTTACACGGTTTCCACCACCACCAAACTAGATGTCGAAGTAGAGCGCGAACTCCCAGGGATGCGGCCGCAGGCGGACCGGATCGACCTCGTTCTTGCGCTTGTAGTCGACCCAGGTCTCGATGACGTCGGGCGTGAATACGTCGCCCTTGAGCAGCCAGTCGTGCGACTTCTCGAGGTTGTCCAGCACGATGTCGAGCGAGCCCGGCAGCTGCTTGATCTTCTTTTGCTCGGCCGGCGGCAGCTCGTAGAGGTCTTTGTCGACCGGCTTGCCGGGATCGATCTTGTTCGCCACCCCGTCGAGACCGGCCATCACGCACGCCGCGAACGACAGGTACGGGTTGCAGGTCGGGTCGGGCGTCCGGAACTCGATCCGCTTCGCGCCTTCGGACTTGGAGTACACGGGAATGCGAATGGCGGCCGACCGGTTGCGCTGGCTGTAGACGAGGTTGATCGGCGCTTCGTAGCCAGGCACCAGCCGCTTGTACGAGTTGGTGGACGGCGCGATGAGGGCGAGCAGCGCGGGCGCGTGCTTGAGGATGCCGCCGATGTAGTACAGGCAGGTCTTCGAGATGTCCGCGTAGCCGCCGCGCTCGTAGAAGACGTTCTTGCCGTTCTTCCAGATCGACTGGTGGGTGTGCATGCCCGAGCCGTTGTCCTGGAAGAGCGGCTTGGGCATGAAGGTCGCGGTCTTGCCCCACTTCCGCGCCGTGTTCTTCGCGCAGTACTTGTACCACATGACCTTGTCGGCCATCTTCGTCAGCGTGTCGAACCGCATGTCGATCTCGGTCTGCCCGCCGGTGGCCACCTCGGCGTGGTGCACCTCCACACGGACGCCCACGCTCTCGAGCGCCAGCACCATGTCCGAGCGGATGTCCTGGAACTTGTCCATGGGCGGCACCGGAAAGTAGCCCTGCTTGTAGCGCGGCTTGTAACCGAGGTTCGGCTGATCGGGCGTGCCCTCCTTGCCCGTGTTCCAGGCGCCCGCCTCCGAGTCGATGAAGTAGTAGCCGGAGTGGTGGTTCTGGTCGAAGCGGATGGAGTCGAAGAAGAAGAACTCGAGCTCCGGCCCGATGTAGACGGTGTCGCCGACGCCGCTCTTCTTGACGTACGCCTCCGCCTTCTGGGCGATGTAGCGCGGATCCCGCGTGTAGGCCTTGCCGGTCACGGGATCCTTCACGTTGCAGATGAGCACGAGGGTCGGCACCGCCGTGAAGGGGTCCATGACCGCGGTGCTCGGGTCGGGGATGAGCAGCATGTCCGACTCGTCGATCGTCTGAAATCCACGAATCGACGACCCGTCGAAGCCGAGACCATCTTCGAAGATGCCCTCGCTGAGCTCCGACACGGGGATCGAGAAGTGCTGCCACAATCCGGGGAGGTCGATAAAGCGGAGATCGACGATCTTGGCGCCTTTCTCCTTGGCCAGCTTGAGCACGTCCTTCGCGGTCATGGCAACTCCTTCTCCTCTACGTGGTTGAGGTCTCCGTGATCGATGCCGGGAACCGCCGGCGCCGGGGCGCCGACGGCCCGACTACCTTAGGGAACGCGGCTGCCGAAATCAAGGCGGCTCGGATGGTTCTCAGTGGGCCGGTCGCGGCTTGGCCTCGGTGGTCCGCATGGCCTCCGAGAAGGCCCCGGTCCCACCCGCGTACTCGCCGTAGGAGCCGCCACCGAACGCGTAGGCGGTCTCCGAATGCTGGGACAGATCGAGCCCGGCCATCTCGTCCTCGTCCGTCACCCGAAGGCCGACGAGCGCGTCCACCACCTTGAGGATGACGACGGTGCCGACGGCGGCCAACACGTACGTCGCCGCGATCGCGGCGATCTGGATCCAGAGCTGGCCGGGATTGCCGTAGAACAGCCCGTCGCCGCCCGCGGCATTGACCGCCTTGGACGCGAAGAGCCCGGTGGCGAGAGCGCCGAGCGTGCCGCCCACTCCGTGCACGCCCACGACGTCGAGCGAGTCGTCGTACCCGAGCTTCGCCTTGAGGTTACAGGCGCTGTAGCACACGACGCCGGCGACCGCGCCGATGATCAGGGCGGACATCGGCCCGACGTAACCGGACGCGGGCGTGATGGCTACGAGGCCCGCCACCGCGCCCGAGGCCGCGCCGAGGACCGTCGGCTTCCCCCGCGTCGCCCACTCGGTGAACATCCAGCCCAGCGCCGCCGTCGCCGCCGCCGTGTTGGTCGCGGTGAAGGCGCTCGCGGCCAGGCCGTTGGCCTCCAGCGCGCTGCCCGCGTTGAACCCGAACCAGCCCACCCACAGCAGCGCGGCGCCCATCACCGTCATCGGCAGGTTGTGGGGCTGCATGGGCTGATGCCCGAATCCACGGCGCTTGCCGATCATCAGCGCGCACACGAGGGCCGAGACTCCCGAGGAGATGTGCACCACCGTCCCGCCGGCGAAGTCGAGGGCACCGAGCTTCTTGAGCCAGCCGCCGTCGGCCCAGACCCAGTGGGCCAGCGGATCGTAGACGAACGTCGCCCACAGCAGCACGAACAGGATGAAGCTGGAGAACTTCTTCCGCTCGGCGAAGGTCCCGGTGATCAGCGCGGGCGTGATGATCGCGAACATCATCTGAAAGAGCATGAACACTTGATGCGGGATCGTCTTCGAGTACGTGTCGAACGGCTCCACGCCGACGCCGCGCAGGCCGATCCACTCGAGGCCGCCGATGATCCCACCCTTGTCCGGCCCGAAGGCGAGGCTGTAACCCCACAGCACCCACTGCACGGAGATCAGCGCCGCGATGATGAAGCTGTGCATGAGCGTGGCGAGCGCGTTCTTCTGGCGGACCATCCCGGCGTAGAAGAGCGCGAGGCCGGGCGCGGTCATCATCAGCACGAGCACGGAAGACGTCAGCATCCAGGCGGTGTCGCCCTTGTCGATTTTTGAGGCTGGCGGCGCCGGCGCCCCAGCCGGAGGCGCCGGCGCCGCCGCCGTGGGGGCACCGGGCGCGGGGGCTGCGGGCGCGGTCGTCTGCGCGAGCGCAACCGCCACCGTCGCCCCGAGAACCAGCATCACCAGGAGTACGAGGCTCAGTCGCTTCACGGCGGGCTCCTTTGGCGTGGGGGGCCCCCCGATTGGCCCCCCCCCCCCCCACCGTGGGGGGCACCCCGCCAAACCCGGGGGGGCGGGCTGAGACCGCCGGGGGGCCCGCGCGGGGCCCCCATAACCCCCCGGTGGGGGCCCCCCCCCCCCCCCGGCCGGGCGCCCCCGCCCAGGCCGGGGGGCCCCCCGGCGGGCACCGGGGGCGCCCCCCGGCCGCCCCGCGCCCCCCCCCTAGGAG
>JBGPXN010000144.1:0-11995 GCA_041492755.1 Methylomirabilia bacterium
AGGGACATTCCGGTGCTCGTCTACACGGGTCGCGACCTCACGGAGGAACAGCGCGGGCGGCTTCGCCTGGGCCCGACGCGCTTTCTCACCAAGTCCAAGGCCTCCGACGAGGATTTCCGGCGGCTGGTGGTGGAGCTGCGGAAGGTTCCACTGGCGCGCGGCGCAGATACGGTCACGGGATCATGAAGGTCTTGATCATCGACGACGACGCGGACATCCGGTCGATTGTGCGGCTGAGCCTCAGTCACCTGGGCGGCATGGAGGTGGTCGAGGCCGCCACCGGCGCCGAGGGTGTGCGCAAAGCCCAGGACGAGAAGCCTGACGTGATCCTGCTCGACATGATGATGCCGGCGATGGACGGCTCTGCAACACTGGCGGCGTTGCGCGCGCAACCGGCCACCGCCACGACGCCGGTGATCTTCCTCACGGCCAAGGCCATGCGGGCCGAGATCGATCGCCTGAGGGCTCTTGGAGCAGCGGGCGTCTTGATCAAGCCGTTCGATCCTCGCACGCTGCCGGGGGAGGTGCGAGCGCTCCTCGAATCTCCGCTCAACCCCTGACGTGAGAGCAGGGCGTGCTCAAGTCCGCGCGCGTGCAGTGGTGGGCGGCCGTCGCGTTCCCGGCAGCCACTCCTGATCCTATCGTCAAGAAGTGAATCAGCGCGGGCCGAGATGGCCAGGGACCCGGGCTTCCTGGCCGGCGCCGGCCGCGTCAACATGAACGTCGACTACCTCAACGCCGGGCAGACGCGCGCCTTCGTGGAGAAAGAGGTCGCCGACTCTACGGAGATGGCGACGGCCATCGGGATTCGGCGCTAACCGCCGGGGCCCCCCGCTCGTCACGCGTGGGCGCGGCATGGCCGGAGCTCCCGATCTCGCGGCTAGGCGAGCTTGAGGCTGACTTCTTCTCCGTTGCCGATCGGTACGGTGACGGAGAACAAGCGGGGATCGGATTTCACGCGCGCGAGGTAGTCCTCCAGCTCGGCGCGGTGGGACGTCACGTTGTCGGCGACGAGGAGGCCGGGGACGGTGAGCTTCGGCACGACGAGCTCGAGGTACGTCGCGTAGCTCGGACGGTCGGCGTCGAGGAACGCGAAGTCGAACGGGCCGGGGAGCGCGGCCAGCGTGTCGGCGGCGCGGCCTTCCCGGATGTCGACGAGGTCGGCGACACCGGCCGCGTCCAGGTTCTTGCGCGCCATCGCGATCTTGTCGGGGTTGAACTCGAGCGTCGTCACGCGGCCGGCGGTCTCGCGCGCGGCGCGGGCGAGCCAGATCGTGGAGAACGCGTTGGAGGTGCCGACCTCGAGAATGCGGGTGGCGCGGGCCAGGCGCACGAGGATGAAGAGCAGCCGCCCGGTCTCCGGCGTGATGTTGAGCATGCGCCGGGGACGCTCGGTGTTCTGCGCGTCGTTGTCCTGTCCGAAGCGGTACAGGCTCTCCAGCAGGGTCAGCACGCCTGGATCCATGGGTTCCCTCCCGGTCCCCGGTGTGGTGGCAGCGTAGCACTCATACGGTATGCTGGCTCCCCAGGAGGCCGCTATGAGCAGCTCGCCGACGATCACCCCGGTGCATCCCGTCCTCGGCGCCCGCGTCGACGGCGTCGATCTGGCGAAGCCGATGGACGAGGCGACGTTCCAGCAGATCTTCCACGCGTTCCAGGAGCACTCGGTGCTCGCGTTCTCGGAGCAACGCTTGACCGACGACGAGCAGATGGCGTTCAGCCAGCGCTTCGGCCCTCTGGAGGCCACGATCGTGTCCATCGGCCAGGAGCGGCGCCTGCACGAGAACCTCGTCGATCTCTCCAACGTCGATCCCGATCACGACGAGCGGCTGATGGGCTGGAACGACCGGCGCATGGTCTACCAGTCCGGCAATCAGCTCTGGCACACCGACAGCTCGTTCAAGCCGGTGCCGGCGATGGCGTCGCTCCTGTCCGGCCGCGAGGTGCCGCCCGAGGGCGGCGAGACCGAGTTCGTGAGCATGCGGCACGCGTACGCGACGCTTCCGGAGCCCACGCGGGCCCGGCTCGAGGGCCGCGCCGTCGTGCACAGCATCCTTTACTCGCGCAGCACGATCGCGCCCGGCCTCTTCGATCCCGAGCACGAGAAGGGATTGCCGCCGGTGCGTCAGGCCGTGGTGCGCGTGAATCCCGTGAATGGGCGGAAGTCGATCTACATCGGCTCGCACGCCTGGTACGTCGAGGGCCTGCCGTTCGACGAATCGCGCCGGCTGCTGGACGATCTCCTCGCCCACACCACGCGCCCGGAGACCGTCTACCGCCACCACTGGCGGCAGTGGGACCTCGTCATGTGGGACAACCGATGCGTCCTGCATCGCGGCCGGCCGTGGGGCGCGAGCCGGCACCGTCGCGTCATGCGCCGCACCACGGTGGCGGGCGAAGGGCCGACCGCCGAGCCGCCGTTCGCCCGCCGCACGCCGGCGTGGGAGGGCATCGTGCCGCAAGGCGTCGGAGTCTAGGAATGACGCTCGAACGCCGGATCGGCGAGCGCAGCCGGCCCGTTCCGGTGTTCCTCCTCGCCGTCCTCACGCTGGCCCTTGCCGGGGCGGCGAACGCACCGCTCGCCGGCGCCGAAAAGCGCATCGCCCTCCTGGTCGGCAACAGCACGTATCGGATGGGACCGCTCCGCAACCCGGCCAACGACGCGCGCGCGATGGCGGCGGCGCTCCGCCAGCTGGGCTTCGATGTCGTGGTGCTGGAGAACGCCGAGTACCGCGACTTCAGGCGGGCGATCGTGTATCACCTGGGAGCGGGTGGGCTGTCCAAGGACGCCGCCGAAGCGCTTCGGTGGTTCCGCGCGAGCGCCGCCGCCGCCGGCGACGCGCGCGGCAAGGAGCGGCTCGAACGCCTGGGCGGACGGTGAGAAGGAGCCAAGTTCTGACGACGGACGGCGATTGCCGATGAGGTCCGTGTTCGCGCCGGCGGTCGGCCTCATGAACCGGCTGACCTATCCGCGCAAGTTCCTGGTCATCAGCGTTCTCTTCGGGTTGCCCCTCGTCCTCGTGACCGCCTTCCTGCTCTCGGAGATCAACTTCTTTCTCGACACCGCGCGCACGCAGGTGGTGGGCCTGCGCTACCTGACGGCCATCCAGCCGCTGTTCCGCGCCGTCCAGGAGCAGATGGAGGCGACGGCGTCGATGGCGTCGGTCGCCCAGCAGGAGACGCGCCGCGCCGAGAACCTCGCCCGCCTCCGCGAGGGGCTCGCAATATTGGAGCGCGCCGAGCGCGAGCTGGGCGGCACGGTCCCCACCGGCGACCGGTTCGCCACGGTCAAGAAGCACGCCGAGATACTACGATTGGAGCTGGAGCGGCCGGGCGCGGTGGTGAGCGACGAGCTGCGCGAGCCGCTGCTCGGCGCGCTGCGCTCGCTCATGAGCCGGGTGGGCGACGCCTCACGCCTCATCCTGGATGAGGAGCTCACCAGCTACTACCTCGTCGATACCGTGCTGTTCAACGTGCCCGCCGCCCAGCTCCTCACCACCCAGATCCGCTCGCAGGGCGAGGTCGTGACGTATCTGCAGAGCCTCTCCAACGAGGACCGCGCGCGGCTGGGGGCCCTGGAAGGCCGGCTCCAGGCCACGATGGGGGCCATCACCGCCGAGGTGAAGCGGGCGATCGAGCTGGACGAGAGCCGCCGGCTCAAGACCGCGCTGGACGCGCCGACGGAGGCGGCGGCGGCCGCGGCCCGGGAGCTCCGGGCGATCATGGATCGCGAGCTGCTCAACACCGCCGAGATCAAGATCACCCCGGCCGCCTGGCGCGAGGCGGGGGCGACCACGCTCCGCGCGAGCTTCACGCTCTGGGACCGGACCGCCGACGAGCTGGACCGGCTCCTCCAAAAGCGCATCGCGTACTACTGGCGGATGAAGGCGACCGTGCTCGCCGCCGGCGGGGTGATGATCGCGCTGGTCGCGTACCTCTTCACCGGCTTCTACCTGGCCGTCATGGGCACCGTGTCCACGCTCGACGCGGCGGCGCAGCGGATGGTCACCGGCGGCGCCCCGGAGACGCTGACGCTGCCCAATCGCGACGAGCTGGCGCAGGTGGTGATCTCCTTCAACCGGATCGCGACCGCGCTCATCGAATCCAAAGAGACCGCCGAGAGCGCGAACCGGGCCAAGAGCACCTTCCTCGCCAACATGAGCCACGAGCTGCGGACGCCGCTCAACGCCATCATCGGCTACAGCGAGATGCTGGTGGAGGAGGCGCGCGAGTCCGGACAGAACGAGTTCGTGCCCGATCTCGAAAAGATCCAGAAGGCGGGCAATCATCTCCTCGAGCTGATCAACAGCGTCCTCGATCTCTCCAAGATCGAGGCGGGCAAGATGGACCTCTACCTCGAGACGTTCGACGTCCCCACCGTGCTGCGCGACGTCGTGGCCACCGTGCAGCCGCTGATCCAGCAAAAGAGCAACCGGCTCGTGCTGGAGTGCCCGGACGATCTCGGCGCCATGCGGGCCGACGTGACGAAAGTCCGCCAGGCCCTCTTCAACCTCCTCAGCAACGCCAGCAAGTTCACGGACCAGGGGACCATCACGCTGACCGCCGCGCGCGAGGACACCGACAGCGCGCCCTGGATGATCTTCCGCGTGACCGATACCGGCATCGGGATGACGTCCGAGCAGCTCGGCAATCTCTTCCAGGCCTTCTCGCAGGCCGACGCCTCCACCACGCGCAAGTACGGGGGCACCGGCCTGGGTCTGGTGATCACCCGGCGCTTCTGCCAGCTGATGGGCGGCGACGTCGACGTCGACAGCGCGGCCGGCATGGGCACGACGTTCACGATCCGACTGCCCGCCCGCGTGGCCGAGCGCGACACCGACGGCGCCGCTCCCGCCACCGTGGCCGCGCCCACCGCGGCCGCGCGCGCGGCCGGCACCGTGCTGGTGATCGACGACGATCCGGCCGCCCGCGAGCTGCTCGAGAACTTCTTCCGCAAGGAGGGGTTCGCGGTGGCCTCCGCGGGAGGCGGAGCGGACACGGTCCGACTCGCGCGGGAGCTGCGGCCCGTCCTGATCACGCTCGACGTCATGATGCCCGGCGTCGACGGCTGGGCGGTGCTGTCCCAGCTCAAGGCCGATCCCGTGCTTGCCGACATCCCGGTCATCATGGTGACGATCGTGGACGATCGGAACCTCGGCTACGCGCTGGGCGCCACCGAGTATCTGACCAAGCCGGTCGATCGCGAGCGGCTGGCCGCGATCGTGCGAAAGTATCGTCGCGCGGGCACGCCCGATCTGGTGCTCGTCGTCGAGGACGACCCCGCCACCCGCGCCATGCTGCGGACCACGCTCGAGCGCGACGGCTGGGAGGTCGCGGAAGCGGAGAACGGGCGGGTCGGCCTGCAGGCGGTGGCGCGCCGGGAGCCCCGGCTGGTGCTGCTCGACCTCATGATGCCGGAGATGGACGGCTTTCAGTTCGTCACCGAGCTGCGGCGGACCGAGGAGGGACGCCGTATCCCGGTCATCGTGCTCACCGCGAAGGACGTGACCGCGGAAGATCGTCGGCGGCTCACCGGCTCCGTCGAGGTCATCCTCCAGAAGGGGGCGGCCAGCCGCGAAACGATCCTTGCCGAGATTCGAGCGCTCGTCACGGCGGCGACGGGCGCGCCGGGCGGGACGACCAAGGAGACGTGATGCCGAAGATCCTGCTGGTGGAGGACAACGAGATGAACCGCGACATGCTGTCGCGGCGTCTCCAGAAGAAGGGCTACGACGTCGTCATCGCCTTCGACGGGGGCGCGGGCGTCGACATGGCGCGCCGCGAAGTGCCGGATCTCATCCTGATGGACATGAGCCTGCCCGTCATGGACGGCTGGACGGCGACCCAGGAAATCAAGAAGACGGCGGAGACGTCGCACATCCCGGTCATCGCGCTCACCGCGCACGCCATGGCGAGCGACCGCGAGAAGGCGCTCGCCGCCGGCTGCGACGATTACGACACCAAGCCCATCGAGCTGCCGCGGCTGCTGGACAAGATCGAGGCCTTGCTCGGCCGCAAGGGCTCGGCGTGAGCGATCGGGACCAGGCCGTGCTCGCGCACGCGCGGCACGAGCTGCGTACGCCGCTCGGCCACATCATCGGCTACAGCGAGATGCTGCTCGAGGAAGTCGAGGACGGCGAGCACGCCAAGCTCGCGGAGCCGCTGCGTGCCGTCCACCGTGACGCGCGGTTTTTGCTCGGCCGGCTCAACGAGCTGCTCGCCCCGCCGGCCCACGACGCGCCGCCCGCGCTCGCGCCGCTGCTGGCGCAGCTCGTGGAGCCGGCCCGCGCCATGGCCAGCGCGATGGAGGCCGTGCCCAGAGCGGCGTCCGGTGACGGGAGCCCCGCGCTGCAGGCCGACCTCGACAAGATCGCCGCGGCCGCCACCCACCTCGTCGATCTGCTCGTCAACGGTGATTTCGCGGGCGCCGTGCCGGCGGCCGGTCAGGTTCGCGAAACCGGCGCCGCGTACGCGCCGGCGACCCCGCCCGCGGCCGCCGGCATCGTGCTCGTCGTCGACGACAACGCCGGCAACCGCGAGCTGCTGGCCCGCCGCCTCGCGCGCGAAGGCCACGAGGTGCTCAGCGCCTCCGACGGGCGCGCGGCGCTCGACGTGCTGCGCACGCGCGCCGTCGACGTGGTCCTGCTCGACGTGCTGATGCCGGGGGTGAGCGGCGCCGAGGTGCTCCGGGAGCTGAAGGCGGACGCCGGGCTGCGCTCGGTCCCCGTGCTCATGATCTCGGCCCTCGACGAGATGGACACGGTGATCCGGTGCATCGAGCTCGGCGCCGAGGACTACCTGGCCAAGCCATTCGACACGATCCTGCTCCGCGCGCGCGTGGGCGCCTGCCTGGAGAAGAAGCGGCTGCGTGACCAGGAGGCGCGGCACCTGCGCGAGCTGGCGGAGTGGAACCGGCGGCTCGAGCAGCGGGTCCAGGAGCAGGTCACGCAGATGGAGCGGCTCGGCCGTCTCACGCGGCTCGTGTCCCCGGCGGTGGCCGACCTCATCCTCACCGGTGAGACCCAGGACCCGCTCAAGACGCACCGGCGCGATATCGCCGTCGTCTTCATCGACCTGCGCGGGTTCACGGCGTTCGCGGAGACGTCGGAGCCCGAGGAGGTCATGGCCGTGCTGCGCGAGTATCACGCCGCCGTCGGCGCGGTCCTCCTCGAGCACGAGGGCACGGTGGAGCGCTTCGCCGGCGACGGCATCATGGTGTTCTTCAACGACCCCGTGGTCGTGCCGAACCCGGCCGAACGCGCCGTGCGCATGGCGGTCGACGTGCGCGATCGCATTCAGGCCCTCAGCGTCACGTGGCGCCGTCGCGGTCACGAGCTCGGCGTCGGGCACGGCGTCGCCCAGGGCTTCGCGACGATCGGGGCCATCGGCTTCGAGAGTCGCTGGGACTACGGCGCGATCGGCACCGTCGCCAACCTCGCCGCCCGGCTGTGCGCCGAGGCCAAGGCGGGTCAGATCCTCGTGACCACGCGCGTGGCCGACGCCGTGAAGGACATCATCGAGAGTGTCGAGATCGAACCGCTCACGCTCAAGGGCTTCCACCGGCCGATGCCGACCGTCGACGTTGTCGGCCTCAAGACCGACGCCGGCTAGGACGAGCGCATGGCGGGCACGCAACTCCCCGGCGCGGACATGGAGCGCTTCGTGCGCGAGGCGCTGGCGTTCGTCGGATTCGCGGAGTCGGACACCGCGCTCGTCCGGCGGACGGCGCCGCTCGTGCTGGCCCGGGAGGCGGAGATCACCACGGCGCTCTACGAGCACTTCCTGGCCATCCCCGCGACCCGGCGGTTCTTCGTGGACGCGAACGGCGCGCCCGATCTGCCGCGCCTGGAGCGGCGCAAGCACAGCCTCGCGCGCTGGCTCCGGGAGACGGCCGAGGTCGCCATCAATCAGGAGTTCTCGTATTACCTGCTCGCCGTCGGGCTCTCGCACAGCCATCGCGCCCAGGGTCCCGGCGGCACCATCCCGGCGCGGTTCATGGTGGGCGCCATGAGCCTGGCCCAGACGGCGCTCGCGCGGATCTTCATGGCGGAGCTCCCGGCGGCCGACGCGCTCGAAGCGTCGATGGCGTGGAACAAGCTCCTGCTCGTCCACCTCAGCGCGCTGCTGCTGGGCTATCTTCCGCGGGAGCATCGATGATGTTCAAGATCCCCAAGGACGCGACGTTCCACTTCTGCGTGCCGCTCGGCTATCCCCGCGGCCGGTTCGGCCCGAACGTGCGCAGACCGACGTCGGAGACGACGTTCCTGAACGAGTGGGGTGGGCGGGTGGCTGGGCGTAGAGGAGGATGAAACGACGGGGGCGGCGGGTGCCGCCCCCGTGCCCTATCTGGAGGCGAAGCGCTTAGCGCCAGCCGCCCGGCTTGCCACGACCGCCGCCGCCACCGCCGCCGCCGAAGCCACCACGACCGCCGCCGCCGCCGAAGCCCCCGCCGCCGCCATTGCTCTTCGGCTTGGCCACCTCGACTCTGAGCTGACGCCCGTCGAGCTCGCGACCGTTGAGCTGGGATGCGGCCTGGTTGGCCTCTTCAGCCGTGGCCATCTCCACGAAGCCGAAGCCTCGCGACCGACCCGAAAACTGGTCGGTGACCACGTTGGCCGACACGACCGTCCCGGACTGCGCGAAGAACTCGCGAAGCCCATCGCTGGTCGTGGCGAACGCGATTCCGCCTACGAAAAGTTTCTGCGCCATGATCGGCGTCTCCTGTACATCTCCCGCACCGGTGAACGCCTCTGCAGCGCGGAAGAGCTACCGGAGACGTGCCTGACGAGGAAGGACTCGAATATGAGCCAGCACCCGAACCAGACAGAGCCTACTCTACACTCCCGCTTCGAGCACGGCAAGCGTTAGCGTCGGCGCGTGGTCGGTCGCCAGCGTCGGAGCTCGGCGATGAGCGCGCGTGCGATGAGGCGCGCGCGCAGCGCCATCGCCCGGCGGCCGGTGGCGGCGCGCGCCATGCGCGGCCAGCCGAAGTAGCCCTGGCCGTCGGGGTCGATCGTCTCGAACCGCCGGGCGCCCGACGCCAGCGCCGCGCGGAAGTCCACCCACGCCGGTGGCAATCGCCGCGCGATCGCCCGTCGCACGAGCGCCGGACGCGCGGCCAGCATCAGCGCCGTCTCGAGCTCTCCCGAGTGCCACTCGAGCTGCGGCCGCGGACTCCGGAGCAGCCGGGTCACCCGCGGATTCACCATGGGCGTCGCGCCCCGCGCCTCCGGCGTGAAGCCTCCGATCAGCACCAGGAGCCCGTCGCGGCGGAGCTGGCGGGTGATGGCGCCGAGCGCGGCGAGATGATCGGGATCGGCCTGATAGTTCGTCAGCACGAAGCGACGGAAGCCGTGGCGCGCGAGCTCGCGCACGATCTCGATCACGACACGCCGGAACAGGGCGGGTGAGAGCGACACGGTGCCGCTCCAACCGACCGCGAGCGTGCTGACACCGTACGGGAGCGACGGCGCGAGGACCGGTCGGTAGCCGGCACGTTTCAGGTGTGGCGCGATTCGGCGCGCGAGCTCCTCCGCGCCCAGCCAGTCGACGAGCAGCGGCAGGTGTGGGCCGTGCTGCTCGATGGCGCCGAGCGGAAGCAGGATCACCGCGCGCACGTCGCGGGCGAGTGCCCCCGCCTCACGGAACGTGCGCTCGGCGAGCCGGATCACGCGCGTCGCGCTCCGCTCGGCAATGGAGAGCGCGCCACCCCCGGGAAGTCTCGGGAGCGGGAGGGCGGCGGCGGAACGCTCAACGGCGGGCCCGACGTCACTGGTTCGAAGCGCGGCGGGTCGCCGGCACTGACGAGACGCGGAGCCGTCGTTGGCATGGTGGCGGCGTCATTGTATCCAACGGACGCCGGCACCAGATCGAACCGGCGATCGTGCGGGGGCCCGGCCGCCGCCGGGCGTCGGGGCGGGTCACACCCGCCCCGACGCTAGTGCGGTCGGTAGACGAGGACGGGAACGGTTGCCTTGCGGTGGATCACGTCGTCGACGTGACGCCGCGGCAGCCAGCGCCGTCGTGGTGACGCGGTGAGCGCCACGAGGTCGGCGTTCCAGGTCTCGGCCTCGGTCACGATCTCCTCGACGGCGTCGCCGAAGCGTACGACATGCTCCACGGGCACGTCGGGGACGGTCGCGCCGAGGCTCTCCAGATACTCGTTGCCTTCGGCTTCGAGCCGCGCCATCTCCTGGTCGGAGTAGGCCACGATGCGCCCGTACTCCGCTCTGACCGGCTCGGGCACGGGCTTCACCGTGAGCAGCCGGATGGTGGATCCTGCGCTGCGCGCGAGGTCGGCCACGAGGGGCAGCACCTCTGCGCTGGACGGATGGCCGTCCAGGGGGACGAGAATGCGTTTGTTCAAGAGGACTCGCTCCTTTCTCTACTGTGCTCTCTTCACTCCGTACGATGCGTGGTGGGGCGGACGGGATTCGCCCGCCCACGGAGGCTGCGGCCATGAATTCCTTCCGTTTCGGCGACGTTACCGTCTCCCGGGTGGCAAGCGGCCTTCGCCACCGAGAGCAAGGAGCATTGGCTGGAGCGACTGGAGGAGGCGGGTGTGCCGTGCGCGCCGCTGCTCACGGTTCCCGAAGTCCTCGCCGAGCCGCAGACGCACGCGCTCGGCATGCTCGAGAAGGGACCGGAGACCGGCGTGCCGCTCATGAACTTACCGCTGTCGATCGACGGACGGCGACCCGAGCTCCGCCGCCGGCCCCCACGTCTGGGCGAGCACAACGAGGAGATCCTGACCGGCGATCGCGGCGGTGCCGGGACCCGTGATCGCGGGGTACGGAACGGCGTTGCCCTCCCTGATGATGGCGGTGCACAGAGGAAGGGCACCCAGTGAGCTAAGTGGCTGTTATCTCGTTCAACGCGCCCGGCATATCGGTTGCAGACCTGGCGTACTTCTCTCACTCCACCTGGAGGTGCTTATTTGCCGCTGCGCTTGGCACCCTGGGTACTTCGGCCATCCACGCTGGAACGGCGTGGTGTCCTGGAAGGGTTGGGCCGTTCGGTTCACCGACGGCATCTGCGCTCGCTGCCTCGAGCGATTCCGCGCGACGCATCGCGACGTCCTCGAACGGCGGAAGAAGCCGGCCCGGTCGCCGGACGCTGAAACTCCGGAAACCGCCCGCATCGCCTGACTCAGGCCGCGCGGCCCAGTCCTCGGATGCACGCGTGCGCCTGCACGATGCGTGCGAGTTGACGCTCGATCATCGGGCGAACCGGCGGGGTCAGGTCACCGGCGAGCGCGGATTCGTACGCCTGGCGCGCCGAGTCCTCACCGCGCGCGCACTCCGTGACGATCGCATCGTCGTCCACCGGCCGAACCGTGGAGCGCATGCCCATCCACCCGCGGTGCAGCGAGCCGAGCACGCTGCCCGACTGAGCGGGTTCGCCGCCTAGACGCTCCATCTCCGCCGCGAGCTCGGCCGCGAAATCCCGCCGCTGGTTCGCGTACGTGTCGAAGAGCCGGCGCAGCTCCGGCGTCTCCACGTGCTGCGCTGCCGTCCGAAACCCTTGCTCCCCGTCGCGACACGTCTGGATCAAATCGTTGAGCGTGGTAAAGGTCGCGTTCGTCATGTTGCGCGTGGGGGAATCGTGGGGAGCCAGCGGCGCTCCCCCCGATCGCTGACCCGTGACTAGAGCCCGAGGCGCTTCATGCAGTCCCGGTAGGCCTGCTGGTAGGCTTGGTCGCTCTGACCGGCAGCGGCCATACCTTGCAGCTGCGCATCCGCGCCCGACGCGCTGGCGCCGCTACCGCCCGAGATGCCGGAGGTCGTGCCAGGGGAGCTGGACGACATTCCGCCGCTTGCGCCCGAAGTGGACCCGCCCGAGCCCGCGCCGGTGCTGGCGGAGCCGGCCGCGCCCGGGGTGGAGGACGAGGAGGAGCTACCGGGCGACGACGCGCTGGGCGCGCCGGAGGTGCCGCCCGCGCCGCTCGGTGAGGCGGACGGACTGGTGATTCGCGCCTGCGCCTCGCGATTACACG
>JBGPXN010000209.1:0-7629 GCA_041492755.1 Methylomirabilia bacterium
GGGCCCCGCCCCCCCCCCCGGGCGGGGGGGCGCCCCCCGCCCCCCCCCCCGGGCCCCCGCCGCCCGCCCGCCGGGGGGGGGGGGTGGGGGCCCCAATTGGGGGCCCCCCCATCTTCTAGTGTCCGCCGAACTTGCGCCGCATGGCCTGCAGCGTGCGGCACGCGAACGCGTCTTCACCGCGCGAGGTGAAGCGCTGATACAGCGAGGCGGTCAGCACCGTGGCCGGCACGCCCTCGTCGATGGCGGCGAGCACGGTCCAGCGGCCTTCGCCCGAGTCCGGGACCTCCGCCTTGTCGTGCGACAGCTCGGGATCCTCGAGCAGCGCGGCCGCCGTGAGGTCGAGCAGCCACGATGCCACCACGCTGCCCCGCCGCCACACCTCGGTGATCTCGGCCAGGTTGAAGTCGTACTGGAAGTGCTCGGGGTTCCGCAGCGGCGTGACCTCGGCGCTCGCGGCCTCCCGGCCCTTCTTGCCGACGTTGGCGTGCTTGATGACGTTCAGGCCCTCGGCGTACGCGGCCATCATGCCGTATTCGATCCCGTTGTGGACCATCTTGACGAAGTGCCCGCCGCCCGAGGGGCCGCAATGC
Source organism: Methylomirabilia bacterium (assembly GCA_041492755.1). GTDB lineage: Bacteria > Methylomirabilota > Methylomirabilia > Rokubacteriales > CSP1-6 > JBGPXN01. Next base: position 591 of record JBGPXN010000209.1, read on the forward strand.
AGATAGCCGTCCTCCGCGGTGCTGTTCTTGACCTTCTCGCGTCCGGGCGTCCTGTCGGCGTTGCCCTTGCCGGGCGCGAGCGCCTTGAAGATCGGGTCGAGCTGCTTCACCGCCGCGTCCGGTCCGCCGATCATCAGGGAGTATCCGCGGTCCAGACCGAAGACGCCTCCGCTCGTGCCGACGTCCACGTAGTGGATGCCCTTCGGCGCGAGCTCCTTGGCCCGGCGGATGTCGTCGATGTAGTAGGAGTTGCCGCCGTCGATGACGATGTCGCCCTGTTGCAGCAGCGGCACGAGATCGGCGATGACACGGTCCGTGACGCCGGCCGGGGTCATCAGCCAGATGGCCCGGGGCGCGGTCAGCTTCGAGACGAAGTCCTTGAGCGCGGAGGCTCCGGCCGCCTGGCCGCCAGCTTCCTTCTGGACTCGCTGCTGAGTCTCCGAGATGACCTCGTTGCTACGGTCGCTGACCACGAGCTGGTGCCCGGCCTTTGCGAGCCGGACGACCATGTTCTGTCCCATCCGGCCCAAACCGATCATCCCTAGTTGCACGGTGATGCTCCTTTCTCAACAGTTGAAGTAACTTGGAGATACCCGCCACTGAGGTTGGGCCGTCACTTCCCTGCGACCGCCGCCTCCAACAGGCTGCGGATTCCACCGGGAGCAGGGCAGTCCACCTGGCCCCCTGACCGTTCCTGCCACCCGGGGTGCTATACACCGCGGATGACCCACGCCGCAAGCCGGAAATTCGCCAGTGAAGCGGGCAAAGGCAGCTCGCGGCCTAACGTGCGGGGACAAGCACCTGCAGCGACTGAACAAGCCCTTCACGCTCCGCGATGTCCGAGAGCTGCACGCGCACGGACCACGTCACCTCCGAGCCCTTGTCCGCCACGGTCGCGCCTGTCCCCGATCGGACGTCCTCGGCGAACACCATGCCGTCCTGCAGTCCGCCGAGGGCGATGCCGCGGATCAGTCCGGGCCCGGCCGTCGGCCGCATGAGCAGTCGCCCGAGCGCGCCGAACACGGCGGGGTCATACGAGCCGGAGCGTCCCGCCATCCCGCCCAGGGCCTCGCGCGTACTCAGTCCGTCGAGAAGCAGCGTGTCGAAGTCCAGAGCGACCTTGAGCAACCGGGCTCCCAGCGGGAGCGCCTCGCCGCGAACACCGTCGGCCGGAATGCCGGTCCCGTCGTACCGCTGCTCCTGGTGGGCCAGGATGTCGGCCACTTCTTCGAGCCGGGGAACGCGGGCCACGAGGTCACGGCTGATTCCGGGGTGCCGCTCGAACATCCGCTGCTCGACGGCACTGAGGCGCTTACCCTTGTAGATCCGCTCGAGGCTCTGGGTGGGAATCGCCACGCATCCGAGCTGAGAGAGCATCGCGGCCACCTCGACTTGCCAGGCCGCATCGACCTTCAGCTCCGTCGCAAGCTGCCCCACCAGCCGCTTGACCCGGCTGGAGCGTCCGAAGGCCATCGGACTCAGCAGGCCCAGGACGTCGAGGAGGATGTGGATCGCCCCGCTCAGCGTCTTCTCCAGGAGAATGCGCTCGCCGGTGACCAGGCGATACTGCTCCATCCCGGCGTTCAGGGAACCGAGCAAGGTATCCGGAGGGCACGGCTTGGTCAGGAAACGGAAGATCCAGCCCCGGTTCACGGCGTCGATAGCCGCTTCCAGGTTGGCATTGGCCGTCAACAAGATCCGCACGGTGTTGGGCGCGACCTCCCGCACGCGCGCCAGGAACTGGATGCCATTCATCCGCGGCATGTTCATGTCGGACACGATCACCGCATAGGGCCCGTTTCGCGGAAGGGACTCCAGCGCGGCCTCGGCGCCCCCGGCGGTGTCGGCGGGGTACCACTGCTGGACAGTCTCCTGGTACATGGAGAGGACGTCCAGATCGTCGTCGACCAGCAGGACCTTGTCGCTCACGACCCTCGTACGATCGCACGACGTGGTTGCCGGAGGCACGATGATTCAGCGGGGCCGCCGGATCATCGCGGTCCTCGATCTCGAGGCCGGCGACTTCACCGACGTGGACGGCGCGGGCAACGGGGTGAAGGCGCCCCGTCGTTTCCGGACCCGTCACGTGATCCGGGCGACCGGCGCGACCCCCGGCCTCTCCGCGGCTACGCAGCCGCCATGATCAGCTCCGGCAAGGACACGATGAGTTCCGAGCCGATCCAGGTGCGAGCGGCCCAGATGAACCCTGACGCCTTCAGGTATCGAGTGAACCGCTCGATTCGATAGCCTCGGGCCTGGAGAAATTTCGAAAGCGATTCCCCGGTTTTCTTTTGCGCATCCAGGTTGTGATACTCGAGCCGGATGTTGGCGATTCGGTCCAGATCGGCCCCGGAACAACTTTCGAGGATCTCGTACTCCGTGCCTTCGCAGTTCATCTTCAACAGGTCGATGGCGTCCAGCTTCTGGCTGGCGAAGATGTCCGGCAGGGTCGTGCAGTTGACCGTCGCCCGACCGGCATCGGATGGAACGATGTGGAACGAGTTCGTGAGGGATCCTTCGGTCACGGCCAGGTCCCGCCGGCCGTTGTTCGACGCCACCGCGCACTGAAAGGCCACGACACGGCCGGCCAGCCCGTTGATCTCGATGTTCTGTTTCAGAGAGCCGAAATTGCGCGGCTCCGGCTCGTAGCAGTAGATTTTAGCCTCCGGACAGAACTGCGCCGCGTACACGGCGAAACTGCCGATGTTCGCGCCGATGTCCACGATCGTTCTGAGCCGCTCGAACCGGCCGTACTCCCGCCGGACGAACACCACGGCCATGGTTCCGGCCAGGGTTCCGCTGCTGTCCATGAGCTGGACGCCGTTCCGCATCCGGTAGACGGCCGCCGTGGTTTTGCGGAACCGGGAGTTTCTGCGCAACAGGTAGTCACAGAGATACTCCGGCCAGTTACTCCAGAGACGGCAGATACGCGGAAGGTAGAGCGGAAACGTGAAGTAGTTTTGGGAGATCATAGTCACGAGAGCCGTCGCGGCCGACGGGGCCGGGGTTCGGCGGCCGGCGCCATGATGACGTTGACGAGCGGCGTGGGCGTGTTTGTCACGGTTCAGTCGCTCCCAGCACGGTGTGTGGATTGGGTTCAGTTACGCAACTCTCGCCACAGAGCCCCGCGTCACACGATACGCGCGTCGCTTGGTTGTTGGTGTGGTCCAACCTCGAAGAGGTCGCTTACGGTACCGGATATCAATCTATAAGTATAGATTTTTAAAGTGTGAACTGGACGTTCACACGTGAACCAACCCTGCATACTGGTCGGTGGCGGACCGGCGGGCAGCCGGCGCACGATCTGCGACGTGCCGAACCGCGAGTCGGTGTGCAGACCGTCCCGCCTGATGGGGCCGCTCGGCGTTCAGCGTCGGGTGAATTTCACCCGTGTGATGCGCTACCCGACGGAGACGGGCGGCGGGAGGCGAATCGGAAACGGGACGTTCGGATAACGCTCGACCAGCTGGCGCCACACGCGCCGGCCGATCTCTTCCGCGCGGGCCACGACATCGGCCTCGTCGATGGTCAGCACGCGGCGGTCGCGCATCAGCCAATGGCCGTCCACCATGACGGACTCGACGTCGCCCGCCTGGCCGTTGTGGATCCACGCCGACACGATCCGCAGCGCCGGCACCCGGTGGGGCCGGCGCGCGTCGACGACGATCAAGTCGGCCTTCTTGCCGACCTCCAGGCTCCCGACGCCAGCGGCCAGGCCCAGCGCGGCGGCGCCGTTGCGCGTGGCCCACTCGAGCACGTCTTCCGGCCACGGCCGCTCCGCGTCCTGCCGGGCCACGCGCTCCATGAAGAGGCCGGTGCGCATCGCCTCGAGCATGTCGTGCGCCATGTTGTCGGTGCCCATCGCGATGGTGCAGCCCGCCGCGCTGAGCGCTTGAATCGGCGGCGCCGCCGCGCGGCGCGCCGCCATGGCCGCGTTGTGGGAAACGAAGGCGCGGCTGCGCCCGAGGTGCGCGATCTCGGATGGCGACATGAAGCGGCAGTGCGCCGCCACCAGACGCGGCGAGAGGAAGTCGCACTGGAACAGGTACTCGGCCGGGCGCAGACCGCGTACCCGCATCACCGACTCCACTTCCCAGTGACTCTGGTCGAGATGGATCGTCGTGCGCACGTCACGCCGATCGGCCAGCTCGCGCGCGGCGCGCAGCAGCTCCGGCGAGCACGCCTCCGGCGCGTGGGCCGCCACCACGCAGGTGATCCGGCCTTTCTCGGCGCCGTGCCAACCCGCAATCACGTCGTCGACGCCGCGTAGCGTCTTCTCACCGCGCGCCGGCGAGTAGACGAATCGATTCTCAGGGATCCCATCGGGCTCGAGGTCGCTCGCGCTCTGGCCGAATACCAGCCGCAAGCCCGTCGCGGCCACCGGCTTCGCGTAGTCAGGGACGCGGTAGCCAATCTCCAGCATCGTGGTGTTGCCGCCGCGCAGGCACTCGAGCGCGCCGAGCATGGCGAACACGGCGTTCTCCTCGGCGCTCAGCATCGCGGTCACGGTGGTCGGAAAGCGCAGCGTGGACGGGAAGCCGAAGTCTTCCTGGATCCCGCGCGCGACCGTGAACCACAGATGCGTATGGCAGTTGACGAGCCCGGGGAACACCGCCTTGCCGCGGCCGTCGACGCGCTCGGCGGCGAGAAAGCGACGATCGATCTCGTCCGCCGGGCCGATGGCGACGATGCGGTCGGCGTCGACGACGAGCGAGGCGTTGTGGTGGACCGTACGCGCGGCGTCCGAGGTGACGACGGTGGTGTCGCGGATCACGATCGGCATGACAATCTCCCTACCCGGCCGCGAGGGCTGACCACCGGCCCAGAATCATCGGGACTCGCGGCTCCGTCTCGGCGCCAGCATGGCGTCGAGGCTCGCCCGACCGGGGCCCGCGAACACGAGCCACCCGAGCAGCAGCAACAGCAAGACCTCCGGCAAGTAGAGGAACTCGAGCAGTCCATGCCAGCTCGCCGTAATGTGTTTCTCCGGGGCGGCGGCCGTCACGATCGCCACCACCATGATGCCGCAGAGCATGAGCGCCGCCGGCCGCGTCGCCAGCCCCAGGGCGATCAGCGCGCCGCAGAGAAACTCGACGCTCGCCACGAACGGGGCCTGCAGCTCGGGCGCCGGAATGCCGAGCGAGCGGAAGTATTGGATCAATCCGCTCAGCTTGCCGAGCTTGCCCAGCCCCGACCCGAAGAACTCGAGCCCGACCGCGATCCGCACCACCAGCCGGGCGACCCACTCGAGACCATCGAGCCAAGCGTAGACGCGAGTCACGAGCGCGGCGGCGTGCGTTCTCATGTCTTCTCCGTCATGTCTTCTCCCGGTCGAGCACGAGCTTCGCGGCCAGGTCCTTGCCGATGACGAGCTGGAGCGCCGCGCGCAGCTCCGGATGCTTGCCGAGAAAGCGTTCCAGCTCGGGCGTCGGCCACGAAACGAAGCGCGCCGGCTCGACGACCTCGACGGCGGCGGTGGTGCGCGCGCCGGTCAGGAAGCTCATCTCCCCCGCAAACTGGCCGAGTCGCAGCGTCGCCACGGCGCGTCCGTCTACCTTCACGGCCGCGCACCCCGACGCGAGCACGAGCATCCGCCCGGGGCTCGTGCCCTGCTCGATCAACACCTCTTTCGGCGGCGCGTCCTGCCACCGGCCCACCGAGAGCAGGCGCTGGAACTCGCGCGGGGTGAGCGTGCGGAACGCCGCCGCGTACAGCGTCTGCTCCTCCGCGGCGAGCCTGATCGGCCGCCGCTCGTTCCACAGCCGCGCGATCTGGAGCATGTTGATCGTGTTGTAGACGAGCGTCCAGCCGATGAACGTCAGGCTCGGCGTGGGCGTGGTCAGCGTCCACGTCAGCGAGCTCAACCCACCCAGCACCGCCAGCGCGCGCAGCCACAGGATGTCCGTGACGAGATACGACACGACGTACAGCACGTTGGCGAGGTGAAACCAGATCTCCATCAAACGCGCCTCCCGGCCAGGCGGCGCTCCACGAGGAGCGCGAGCGCGGCCTGGACGATGTCGCTCGAGTCGGCCAGGTCCCCGGGGCTCTGGCCACGATGGTAATAGAGGAGGCGGCGGGCCTCGTCGATGAGCAGCGCGCCGCCGAGCTGCAACGCGTCGCCCGCGCGAGGGCCGGGCGGGTAGCCGGCGCCGAGCGCGCGCAGCGCCTCGACGGCGGCCCGCACTCCGTGGAACCGCGGGCGCAGGAGCCCGGCCGCCCGGAACGCGGCGAGCGACGGATCGGTCACGACCGTCACTCCGCGCCGCTCGAGCGCGTGCTCGCGCACGAACGCCGGCAGCGCGTCCACCGGCCCGTTCCCCACCAGCATCACGTGCACGCCGAGCGCTTCGAATTCGTCGAGTCGGGGGACGAGCCCGTCGACCTGACGGGCGCAGTGCGGTCAGCCGAAGTGACGGAGGAACAGCACGAGCGTGGGGCCGCGGAGGTGCTCGTCCAGGCGACGCGCCCCTCCCGGACCCTGCACCTCCACGGAGAGGAGCTCCGCCGGGACCGACTCTCCGACGCGCACGGCGGTACGATACACCGCTTGGCGGCGCGCGGTCACCGCGTGAGCGGTGCCGACGGCTCCCGTGTCCGCGACGCGAGTGATACACTCGCGGTCCCCGGGTCCTGTCGTCACTCCATGATCCGAACACGGCGGCGTGAGATCGCCGGGAGGTCTCGATGCGGACGCTCATCCACGGCGGCGACGTGGTCGCCTATCACGCGGGCGGGCACCGGCTCGTGCGCGGTGGAAGCCTGGTCTACGAGAACGACCGGGTGGTGTTCGTCGGCCGCACCTACGCCGGGCCCGCGGACCGGCGGATCGACGCCGCCGGCAAGCTCGTCATCCCCGGCCTGGTCAATCTCCACTGCCACGCGACGACGGAGGCGAGCGGCCGCCTCATCGCCGACGTCGGCCGCCGCGACTTCTTCCACACCGGCTTCCTGAACTACCAGAGCGCGCCGCCGGGCATCGCCCCGCTCGGGGCCCGCGAGAATCTGGAGATCGGCAACCGCTTCGCGCTCGTGGAAC
>JBGPXN010000197.1:0-8311 GCA_041492755.1 Methylomirabilia bacterium
CAGCCTGAGCGTACGATCCCAGTCGCTGATGTTCCGGCCGTTGTATCGGAAATCAAACTCGGTCAGGTAGCGGTGGAGATGCCCACGACTCCAGTGGTGATAAACGCCGATCACACCGCGCTTGAGCAGGCCGAAGTAGCCTTCAACCGTGCTGGTGTCCGGTGCGGGGAGGACGACTCGCGGGCACGTGATAATCTTAGCCCGACGCGCACGCCGTATCGATCGGAGGATCGGACCTTTATGACGATTGCCGGCCGGGTTTCGGGGCTGCTGCTCGGCGTTGTCGCGAGCTTCGCCTTGTCGTTTCAGACCGCTGCCGCCCAGCCCGCGCCCGTGACCCCGGCGCCGACCGCACCCGCCACCACCGCGCCTTTGCCTCCACCGGCACCGGCGGCTCCAGTTCCGGGGCCGCGACCGGCACCGCCCGGTATTGCCGGGCGCATCGTCACGCTCGAGGAATGCGTGGCGATCGCCCTCGAGACCCAGCCGCAGATCCAGGCGCGGCTCAGCGACTACGCGGCGGCGCGCTTCCGCGTCGACCAGGCGGTGTCGCCGCTGCTGCCGCAGCTGTCCGCCTCGTGGGTCGCCGCCCGCACCCGCTCCGTGGGCGGCAATACAACGGTTGCTGCGAGCACCGCGCAGCGCACCTCGACGTTTTTCAGCAATACGACCAGCAACCGGCTCAGCTTGTCGCAGCTCATCTTCGACTTCGGCAAGACACTCGCGTCCACCGACGTCGCCCGCAAGCTCGCCGACATCGCGCTCGCCGACGTCGAGCTCCAGCGTCAGACCATCGCGCTCGCGGTGAAGGAGTCGTACACGAACATCCTGTTCGCCCAGCGCCTGGCCCGGGTGAATCAACAAGCGCTGGAGCGCGCCGACCTGAATCTGAGGTCCGCCCGCGGCTTCTTCGAGGTCGGCACCCGACCCAAGTCCGACGTGGCCCGGGCCGAGGTCGACGTGGCGAACGCGCGCGTGGACCTGATCCGCGCTCGCAACGCCGAGCGCCTGGCCCGCGTCGCGTTGAACACGGCCATGGGGATCGACGTCGACACGCCGACCCAGGTGCAGGACAACCTCGTCTACGAGGCCGTGACGTTCGACCGCACGCAGCTCCGTGCCGAGTCCCTGCGCAACCGGCCCGAGTATCGCCAGGCCCGCCTGCGCGTGACGGCCGCGGAGTCCACCGAGCGCCAGACCTTCCGCAGCTTCTTCCCCGACGTCACCGGCGGCGCGTACTACGGGACGGCGCGCCCCGACATGAACGAGATCTGGGAATTCAACATCGCGATGACGTGGTCGATCTTCGACGGCGGCAACCGCATCGCGCGCTATCGCGAGGCCAAGGCCTCGCTGGACGCGGCGCAGGCCCGCGTGCGCGCGACGGAACTCGACATCAACCGTGACGTGGAGCAAGCCCAGATCTCCGTCGAGGAGGCCCAGGAGCGGATCCTGGCCGCGCAGACCGCGGTCGCCTCCGCCCAGGAAAACTTCCGGCTCGCCCAGGGACGGTTCGACGCGGGGGTGGGCACGATCCTGGAACTGACCGATGCGCAGCTCGCGCTCACGGTCACGCAGAATACCGAGGCGCAGGGGCTGGCCGACTTCCGGATCGCCCTCTACCGGCTGGATCGGTCTCTCGGCCGCCGGTAAGGGTCGGTCGACGGGCCTGTAGGACGAAGTTACATAAACAAACCCCGAGGGTGGTACGTCTAATTCCCGCATGAAGCGCCTGATTTCGGTCACTCTGGTCGCGCTCCTGGTCGGCGGCGGCGTCCTCGGCTACCTCTACGCGCAGAGCCGGGGCAATGCCCCGAAGTATCGGCTCGCCCGGCTCGAGCGCGGCCCCCTCGCGGCCGCCGTGTCGTCCACGGGCAACCTCAACGCGGTCATGACCGTCCTGGTCGGCAGCCAGGTCTCCGGGCAGATCAAGGAGTTGATGGTCGACTTCAACTCCCCGGTCCGGAAGGACCAGGTCATCGCCCAGATCGACCCCGACACGTTCCGGGCGAAGGTCGACCAGGCCCGCGCCGAGCTCGAGGCCGCCCAGGCGAGCGTGCTGAACCAGCAGGCGCAGGTCGAGAAATCCCGCGCCGACGTCGAATATGCCCGGGGTAACCACGCCGAGGCGAGGGCGCAGACGGCGCGCTCCGACGTGGCCCTGATCGACTCGCGCCGGGATTACGACCGCAAAACCGAGCTGTTCAAGAAAGACCTGATTGCCAAGAGCGATCGAGACACCTCCCAGGCCACGCTCGACCAGGCCGTGGCTCAGCTCGACGCCAGCAAGGCCAAGCAGGCCGGCGCGGCCGCGTCGATCAACGCGGCGGTGGCGCAGCTCCGCGTGACCGAGGCGATGCTCCAGAATGCGCGGGCGACGGTCAAGCAGAAGCAGGCGGCGCTCGACCAGGCCAAGCTCGATCTCGACCACAGCACGATCCGCTCTCCCGTCAATGGCGTGGTCGTCTCGCGCGCCGTCGACGTCGGTCAGACCGTCGCGGCCAGCCTGCAGGCGCCGACGCTGTTCACCATCGCGCAGGATCTGACGAAGATGCAGGTGGACACGAGCGTGGACGAGGCCGACATCGGTCGCGTCCGGGAAGGCGGCCAAGCGACCTTCACGGTCGACGCCTTCCCGGGACAGACCTTCCGCGGCACGGTAGTCCAGATCCGCAAGGCGCCCCAGGTCGTCCAGAACGTCGTCACCTACACCGTGGTGGTGAACGTCGACAATACGGGCGGACGCCTCCTACCGGGCATGACGGCCAATGTCCGCATCGTCACGGCCGAACGCGAGAACGTGCTGAAGGTTCCGAACGCGGCGCTCCGCTTCCGTCCCCCGGGAGAGGCTGGCCCGGGCGCCGGTGGCCAGGGACGCAGCGGCGGTGGACCCGGCATGAGCGGCTCTGGCAGCGGCGGACAGGGCGGTGGTCCACGCACCGGGTCGCTGGCGGCCACCGTGCCGGGGGAGAGTGCGCCCAGTGCCGGCGGCCGGGGTGGTGGTGAGGCTCGGGGCGCCGGCGACGCGCAAGGCGGCGGCGAAGGCCGCGGGGGCGGTGCCGGGCGGCAGTCGCTGGAGGCCATGCGCGAACGGCTCGTGACCAGCCTGAAATTGACGGACCCCCAGCAGAAGAAACTCGATCCGATCCTCCAGGACTCGCGTCAACAGATGCGTGAGCTCCAGGGTCTGCCGGACGCGGACCGCCAGGCAAAAGCCCAGAAGATCCGGGAGACTACGCGAGGCCGCATCAGAGAAATCCTCACCACGGATCAAAGAAAACAGTACGACCAAGCCGCGGCGGCGCGCGAAGCGGGCGGATCGCGGCTCTCGGCAGCGCCTGCCGGGGTTACTCCTGGGTCGGAGATCCGGCCAATGGCGCGGCCGGGGCGGATCTATGTTCCCGGACTCGACGGCGCCCCGAAAGCCGTCCCGGTGACCCTGGGCATTACCGACGGTAGCTTCACCGAGGTCGTGCAAGGCGAGATCCCGGACGGCGCGGAGGTCATCGTCGGCCAGGCCGGCGCCGCCGGGCGGGGCCTCCCGGGGCCGGGAGGCAGTGGCAGTCCTCGGCTTCGGCTCTAGCATGGCGGTGCCGATCATCGCGACCGAGGATCTGGCCAAGGACTACCACCTCGGCTCCCACACCGTGCACGCGCTCCGCGGGGTGAGCATCGGGATCGACGCCCGAGACTTCGTCGCCGTGATGGGGCCGTCCGGGTCGGGCAAGTCGACTTTCATGAATCTCGTGGGGTGCCTCGACCGCCCCACCGGCGGTCGATACTTCCTCGACGGCCGCGACGTGGCCGCGCTTTCGCGTGACGAGCTCGCGCGCGTGCGCAACGCCAAGATCGGGTTCGTCTTCCAGCAGTTCAATCTCCTCGCGCGGACGAGCGCGCTCGAAAACGTCGAGCTGCCGCTGCTCTACTCGGGCCTACCGGCGCGGGAGCGGCGCGCCCGCGCGCGAGCGAGCCTGGCAGCGGTCGGGCTCGCCGACCGCGAACACCACCATCCGAGCCAGCTCTCCGGTGGCCAGCAGCAACGCGTCGCCATCGCCCGCGCGCTCGTGAATGACCCGGCCGTCATCCTCGCCGACGAGCCGACCGGCAACCTCGACACGCGCACGAGCGTGGAGATCCTGGCGCTCCTGCAGCGGCTCAACCGCGAAGGCCTGACGATCGTCCTCGTGACCCACGAGCCCGACATCGCGGCGTTCGCCAGCCGGGGGCTGATCTTCCGCGACGGCCGGCTCATGTCAGATCAGCGCGTGGCCGAGCCGCGGGACGCGGCGATCAGCCTGCAGGCCTTGCCGGAGGAGGAAGCCGTCGCATGATCGCGTTCCAGTCCGTCCGGATCGCCCTCCGCGCGCTCCGAGTGAACAAGCTCCGCAGCGCGCTCACCATGCTCGGCATCATCATCGGCGTGGCCGCGGTGATCGCCATGGTCTCCGTCGGCGCCGGCGCCCAGGCCCGCGTCGCCGAGCAGATCCAGAGCCTCGGCTCCAACCTGATCATCGTGCTGTCCGGCAGCGTCAACCAGGCCGGTGTCCGCCTCGGGACGGGCAGCCAGCTCACGATCACCGAGGACGACTCGGCGGCCATTGCCCGTGAGGTACGGCCGGTCCAGGTTTCTGCCCCATCCGTTCGCGGGGGCGCGCAGGTCGTCGCGGGCGGACTCAACTGGTCCACCGCCATCCAGGGCGTGACCCCCGATTACTTCGAAGCGCGCGACTGGACGGTGATCATGGGCCGGCCGGTCGGCCAGGAGGACGTCGACGGCGCGACCAAGATCGCGCTCCTCGGGCAGACCACGGCCATCAACCTCTTCGGGGACAGCGATCCGCTGGATCAGATCATTCGGATCAAGAAGGTCCCCTTCACCGTCGTCGGCGTCCTCGACCGGAAGGGGCAGAACTCGTGGGGGCAGGACCAGGACGACGTGATCATCATTCCGATTTCCACCGCGAAGAAGAAGGTCCTCGGGCGCAATCAGAATCCGCGATCGGTCCAAGCCATCTCGGTCAAGGTGCGGCCCGGCGAGGACATGGAAGAGGCCGAGCAGCAGATCCGCGACCTGCTGCGCCAACGCCATCGATTGCAGCCGGCCCAGGACGACGACTTCTGGCTGCGCAACCTCTCCGAAGTCCTCCAGACGCAGGAGGAGTCGTCCCGCGTGATGACCTACCTGCTCGCCGCCATCGCCTCCGTGTCGCTCCTCGTCGGCGGCATCGGGATCATGAACATTATGCTCGTCTCGGTGACGGAGCGGACGCGCGAGATCGGGCTGCGCATGGCGGTGGGCGCCCGGGGCCGGGACATTCTCGCCCAGTTCCTGATCGAAGCCGTGACGCTCTCGCTGATCGGCGGGGTCGCGGGCATCACGTTCGGCCTCGCCGGCGCGCGCGCCATCAGCTACTTCGCCGAATGGCGCACGCTCGTCGCCCCCGAAGCCATCGGCGTGGCCTTCTTCTTCGCCGCCGCCATCGGCATCTTCTTCGGCTTCTATCCCGCCCGCAAAGCCGCCCGCCTCGACCCCATCGAAGCCCTCAGATACGAATAACACGCCCTTTCTTGTAAAAACGTCAGCGAGCACGTCCGGTCCTCGACGCGCGCACCGCGTGTCCAAGGGTGCAAGGCGGTTGCCAGGCAACCGCGCAGTCGACCCCATTCACTGGGTCGTGGTGGCTTTGCTATGGTGGCGCGATGGCATCGTCACGTCGCCGGCCGGCCGCGAAACAGCGCCGTCGGCCGCGGGCTTCGCCGGCGCGCCGCGCTTCGGCAGCAGGCCGTGCCCCCCCGTCGCGCAGCGGTCCGCCGCCACGCGGAGCCGAAGCCGCGCTGCTCGTCCTCGCGCGCGAGCTTCAGAGCATCGGCGCCGGCGAGCCGTCGCCGCGGCGCGCGCTCGCGACCGCGCTCGAGCACCTCGCGCGTGGGTTCGCGTCGGACGCGCCGCTCGCGACCGCGCTCGCCCAGGCCTCGTTGCCGGCGCGCCGGACGAAGACCGCGGCGCTGGCGCTCGCCTGGGCCCGCGAGCAAGTCCGGCTGGGCCTGGAGGAAATGTTCGTGCGTGTGGATGCAGACGCGCCGGGGGCCCCGAGCATGACCAGCGCGACGCGGGCGTGGCTGGCGCTGGCGGCGTGTGAGGCGCTCGCCCGCGAGCCGCGCGAGGCCGCCGCCGACCGCCTTCAGAGCCTCATTCAGTGGGCGACTGGCGCTCGCGCCTGACCGCTTCGAGGCCGAGCAGCGCCACGCAGCAGACCATCGCGGCGAGGTTCAACGACACGGCCCGGCGATGGGAGGCGGCAAACGCCGTGTCGTCGCGCGCGCGGCGCGCCGCCTCCGCGCTCGGCAGGAGTGCCCAGAGCGACCACGCCAGCACGCCGACGAGGATCGCCGCGATCACGCAGGGGACGACTCCGGCGCCCCGCGCGCCACCGGGCTCGCGCGCGAGCCGGAGCAAGAGCGCGACGAGCGCCACCGCGCCGAGGACGAGCCCGCTCGTGTAGTACCGCGGCAGCACCACGGCCACCGCTTCGCCGGCGGTGGTCCGTTCCACCATCCGGAAGAGCGTGGGCGCCACCGCGAACGAGAAGAAGCACACGATGCCCAGCCAGGCGCCGACGCAGGCGACCGCGATCACCGTGAGCGCTCTCATCGGCCCCGCACCTCGACCGCGTCCGCCCGAGGAGCTGGCGCCTCCGCGCGGAGAGCGGGCGCCACCGTCGCCGCGAAGGCCTCCAGCATGCCGGTGGCCGGAAAGTCGGCGAAGCCGAGGAGCAGATCGGTCGCGCCCGCTGCTTCGTACGCCCGCGCCGCCTCACCGTCCGCGCGACCGAGCACGACGTCGACCTCGACCGAGCGGCGCACGGGGTCGGGATCGCGGCCCCCGGCGCCGGGCATCGCGCGAAGCCGGCCCCAGCACGCCGCGAAATCCGAGGGGCACCGCGAGCGCGCCGAGCATCGGCCAGCCCTCGTACGTCCAGGACCAGAGACCATCGCCGTAGACGATGCGGTCGTGCCCCAGCGCCTCGGCGGCCCGCCAGTACCGGCGGAGCGCGGCGAGATCCGTGGCCAGGTCTGCACGCCGAGCGTCAGCACGGACAGAGCATCGAAGAGCGGCTGGCTGCTGTCAACCGCGGGAGCCGGGGACGATCGTCACGCCGGTCCGGCGACGCCGGGCGCGCCCGTGAGTCGATGCCCGAGGGCCCCGGAATTTGACGCCCGCGACGCGGCGGCGGTACAGTCGCCGCGATGCTCCGCGCCCTTCCCCTGCTCGTGACGCTCCTCACTCTCATGTCTCCCGCGGCCGCCGTGACCTACGCGCAGTCCGCCGCCGAGCGCGCGCGCACGCTGGTGGCGCGCCATCACCAAGATCCACGGCGGATCGACCAGGCCCGCGACCTGCTCGAGCAGGAGATCGGCCGCGAGCGGCGGGTGGAGACGCTCATCGAGCTCTCGCGGGTCTGGTACGTGTACGGCGACCTGCGCGCCACCAGCGACGACGACAAGCTCGCCGCCTACGACCGCGGGCGCGAGATCGGCAAGCGCGCCGTCGAGCTCGCGCCGCGCGACTGGCAGGCGCATCTCTGGTACGCGATCAACACCGGTCGCTGGGCGCAGACCAAGGGTGTCGTGCGCTCGGTCTTCCTGCTCCCGACGGTCCGCGAGGAGATCGACGCGATCCTGACCCTCAATCCGCGCGCCGCCGCCGGCCACGCGCTGGCCGGCAACGTCTCGTTCGAAGTCCCCACCCTGCTCGGCGGCGACCGCGCCAAGGCGGAGGAGCACTATCGTAAGGGCCTGGCAATCGACCCGACGTACACCGTCATCCGGGTGGACCTTGCGCGCCTGCTCATCGCCCAGAGCCGGTACGCCGACGCGCGGAAGGAGCTGCAGCGCGTCCTCGCCGAGCAGGCGCCCACCAGCATCGCCGACTGGACGGTCAAGGACGCGCCCCGCGCCCGCAAGTTACTCGAGCACATCAAGGGCAAGTGACGGGGCGGATGGGCAAACGGCGAGAGAGCGCCCGTCGTCGACCGACCAGCGGCCGGATCGCGGGTCGCGCCATCGCCGATCGCGGAGCGGCCATGAAGACGGGGGCCATCACGCAGCCCGCACGGGTGCGGATCGGCACGATCATCCGACGGCTGACCCGGACACAGCCGGACTGGCGGCGGACGGCGCTCGCCATCGTGGCCGGCGAGACGAAAGATCCCTACCGTGTGCTGATCGCCTGCCTGCTGTCGCTCCGCACCCAGGACACGACCACCGGGCCCGCCGCCGAGCGCCTGTTCGCGCTCGCCGACACCCCCAC
>JBGPXN010000140.1:0-12251 GCA_041492755.1 Methylomirabilia bacterium
CCGGCCGCGATCATCCCGATGTACTCGCCGGAGGAGGCCATCGAGGAGCTGGAGTTCGCGTCGCGGCAGCTGGGCTTGAAGGTCATCATGATGGGTGGCCTCATCCGCCGCCCCATCCCCGCGCTCGTGGCAGAACACCCGGAGGCCTCGAAGTTCGTCGAGTGGTACGACGTGATCGGCATCGACAGCGAGCACGACTACGATCCGGTGTGGGAGAAGTGCCGCGAGCTGCGCATCGCGCCGAGCTTCCACAACGGCGCGCGCTCGATCCTGCTCCGCAACTCGCCGTCGAACTTCTGCTACAACCACATCGGCCACTTCGCCTCCGCCGGCGAGGCCATGGCCAAGGCCCTCTTCTTCGGCGGCGTCACGCGGCGCTTCCCGGAGCTGAACTTCGCGTTCCTGGAAGGCGGCGTGGGCTGGGCCTGCTCGCTCTACGCCGATCTCATCGGGCACTGGGAGAAGCGGAACCGGCAGGCCCTCGAGAACACGAGCCCGGAGCGGCTCGACCGCCCGACGCTGCTCGCGCTGGCGCAGAAGTACGGGCAGCCCGCGGTGGTGGAGGCCGTGCGCCGCGGCGAGGGCCTGGACGACAACGGCAATGGCACCGGCGGCGTCGAGGACCTCGACGACTACTCCCGCTGCAAGATCGCGGGCAAGGAAGACTTCCGCGATCTCTACGTCCGTCGCTTCTACTTCGGCTGCGAGGCCGACGATCCGATCAACGCGTGGGCCTTCAATCGCAAAGCGAACCCGCTGAATTCGCGCCTCAACGCGCTCTTCAGCTCGGACATCGGCCACTTCGACGTCCCCGACATGACCGAGGTCGTCCCCGAGGCCTACGAGCTGGTCGAGCATGGGCTGCTCACGGAAGACGACTTCCGCGACTTCATGTTCACCAACGCCGTGCGCTTCTGGGGCGAAGTGAACCCGGACTTCTTCAAGGGCACGGTGGTCGAGAAAGCGGCGGCGGAGGTGCTCGCTCAGCCGGTGGTTCGTGCATGAGCTGAGCGAGGCGGACCGGCACCCGTGCTTGGAGGAAACTCGTGACCGCAGAAGCCGCCTTCACGGAGGCATTCGTGGAGGCCGCGGGCGTCCGCATCCAGCTCCGCCGCGGCGGCACCGGCGCGCCGTTGCTGGTTCTGCACGGCGAGCTGGGCGTCCCCGGCTGGCTCCGCGCGTACGAGCGGCTCGCCCGGCACTTCACGGTGTACGTGCCGTCGCTGCCGGGCTTTGGCCAATCCGCGCGTCCGGACTGGATCGTCAGCGTGCGCGACCTGGCCGCCTGGGTGACCTGGTTCATTCGCGATCTGAAGCTGTCCCAGCCGCTGCCGGTCATCGGATCCTCGCTCGGCGGCTGGGTTGCGGCGGAGATCGCCACCATGAACGCCGGGCTCTTCACGAAGATGGTGCTGGTGGGCGCGGCGGGCCTGCAGCCGGACGAAGGCCACGTCTGGGACTACTTCGTCCACTCCAATCAGGAAGCATTGGCCCAGGCGTTCTACGATCCGGCGAAATCACCGGAGTACGCGCGGTACTACGGGACGGCGTGGACGCCGGAGGACGAGACGCAGGCGGAGGGGAACCGGGAGATGGCGGCGCGTCTCCTCTGGAAGCCGTACATGCGGAGCCACACCCTCCCCGACTTGTTGCGCGGGATCGCCACGCCCACTCTCGTGGTGTGGGGACGTGAGGACGCGATCATCCCGCTCAACGTGGGCCAGCGCTATGTGCGGGCGATTCCGGGAGCGACGGCGAACGTGCTGGACCGGTGCGGCCACCTGCCGGAAATGGAGCAGCCCGACGCGTTCGCGCAGGTGGTCCTGGATTTCCTCGCGCCCCACGCCTGAAGCGACGTCCAGAGGAGGAGGCTCGCCATGGTCAAGGAAGTCTACTTCTTCACCGAGATGGGATACACGGCGTACCCGCAAGACGAAGCGCGCCGGCTGGGCTACAACAACCTGATGTTTCCCAACGAGCATTTCAGCCCCGAGCGCGCTCAACAGCTCTACGCCATGTACTTCGACGAGCTGCTGTACGCGACGGAGACCGGCTTCGACGGCGTCATGATCAACGAGCACCACAACAACCCGCTCAGCATGATGCCGTCGGTCAACGTGATCGGCGCCGCCCTGGCCAGAACCACGAGGAAGGGCCGGATCGTCTTTCTGGGCAACGTCCTCCCGATTCACGACAACCCGCTCCGGGTGGCCGAAGAGGTCGCCATGATCGACATCCTGTCCGGCGGGCGGGTGATCTGCGGCTTCGTGCGCGGTCTCGGCCAGGAAAGCATCGCCACCAACACCAATCCCATCTACAACCGCGAGCGGTTCGACGAAGCGCACGACGTGATCAT
Organism: Methylomirabilia bacterium; assembly: GCA_041492755.1. Classification (GTDB taxonomy): domain Bacteria; phylum Methylomirabilota; class Methylomirabilia; order Rokubacteriales; family CSP1-6; genus JBGPXN01. Next base: position 2,357 of record JBGPXN010000140.1, read on the forward strand.
CAAGGCCTGGACCACGCCCGGGCCCTTCCGCTGGGAGGGCCGGCACTACGACTATCGCGTGGTCAATCCGTGGATGCGGCCCCTGCAGAAGCCCCATCCGCCGATCTGGATTCCCGGCGTGGTCAGCCCGGAGTCGGTCAGGTGGGCCGCCGAACACCGCTACCCATATGTGGCGCTCGCCCCGCCCCTCCACGTCATCGACGAGATTTACGACCTCTACGACGAGGTGGCGGCGGCACGGGGATTCACGCCGACCTCGGAGCAGCGCGGCTATGTCATTCGCGTGAGCGTGGCGGATACGGACGAGAAGGCCTACGAGGAGGGCCGGCACTTCTTCTGGCAGCTCGGCACCTCCTTCGGGGTCGCGCCGCGACACTGGCTGGCGCCCCCGGGCTACATGAGCCGGGAGGCCGCGCACAGCCGGCGGCAACAGGCGCGGGTGGGCGTGACCAATATCACCCCCGGCGGACCAGCGCTCAGCTACGAGGAGGCGCATGCGACGTACCAGATCGTCTCGGGTAACCCCGACACCGTGATCGAGAAGCTCAAGCGCATCATCGACGTCGTCGACCCGGGATACATGGTGCTCTGGGGCCGCGAGGGTCTGATGTCCCACGAGGTCGCCGTGCACGGCATCGACTTGATGACCCGGGAAGTCATCCCCGCCATCAAGGCGTATCAGGCGGCGCCACGAGGATCTTCCCGCTCCGCTCGCCCCGCTGAGCGTGAGCCAGCGCGGCCTTGATGTCCTCGATGCGGTAAACTTTCTCGACGGGCGCCGACAGCGTGCCCTTGGCAATCTGCGCGCCGAGGTCGGCGTAGATCGCGCGAACCTGCTCGAGCGAGCGGCGAGCCAGGAAGCGGCCGAGGATGAACCCGACCAGCGTCTGTCCGCCCGTGGTCAGCGCGGCGCGGGCCATCACCGGGTCCTCGCCGCTCATCGAGCCGTAGTTGCAGACGACACCGCCGTCGCCCAGGCACGACGACAGCCGCGCGGTCGCGCGCCCCGAGACGGCGTCGAGGCCGAGGCGGATCGGCGCGCCGCCGGTCGCCGCCCTTGCTTCGTCGGCCAGGTCCGGGCTGTCGACGGCGCAGGCGTCGGCGCCGAGCGCTTTCAACTCGCCGAACAGCGACTCACGCCGCACCACGTTCATGGTCCTGATGCCACGTGCCCGGGCGAGCCGGATCACCAGGCGGCCGACCGCCGAGTTGGCGACGTTCTGGACGATCCAGTCGCCGGGCTTCAGGTCGACGAGGTCGGAAAGCAGCAGGAGCGCCGTCGCCGGGTTGATGCGGAGCATGGCGCCCTGCAGAACGTCGATGCCGGGCGGCACCGCGACGACGTCGTCGCTCTTCACGCGCCGCCTCTGGGTCCAGTTCTCGCGCTGCAGGTTGACGACGAGATCGCCGGGCTTGACGTGCGACACGCCGGCGCCCACCGCCGTGACGCGGCCGATGCACTCGGCGCCCGGGGTGGCCGGCAGCATTGGGCGCAGGCGATAGCTACCCCGGCACATCGAAACGTCGGCGGGATTGATGGGAAAAGCGAGGACGTCGAACACGACCTCGCCGGCATCCGGCGCGCCGAGGTCCGGGACCTCGACGCAGCGAACGACGTCTTCCGGCTGGCCGTACTTTTCGAGCATCGCCTGTTTCATGGTGTCCTTTCCCGGCTCGAGACGTTGGAGGGCCCGGGCGTGAAGTTGATTGCGGCGCTTCAGACCGCTCCGGACTCAGTGAGCGGAGCGGCATCCAGGTCGTCGAGGTGGGCGATGCAGTTGAGCAGGCGCACGCGCCACGGCGCTGGACAGTCGACGATCGTCAGCGACGTATTTTCCCAGCGCGGGGGCACCGTCTCCCCGTCGGCGAGGCTGAGATGCCGGGCGGCGAGCGAGCGGCACACGAGGCCGTGCGTCACCACGGCCAGGTGACCGTCGGTGGCCGCGGCCAGCTCTTGCACGCGCGCCCACGCTCGATCGACGCGCGCATGAAAGACCGGCCACGTCTCGCCGTTCGGCGGGGCGTAGTCTGGCGCGAACATGTCGAATCCGAGCTCGGCGTAGGGCGTGCCGCGGAGATTGCCGAAGTCTCGCTCCTGGAGCAGCGGCTCGAAGGCAAGGGGAACACCGGTCAGGCGGTGAAGCCGCTCGGCGGTGATTGCCGCGCGGGCGAAGTCGCTCGACACGATCCGCGCGACGCCGTCACCAGCGAGGCGGCGAGCCAGACGCTCGGCCTGCGCGACGCCGCGGAGTGAGAGCGGGCTGTCGGGATGCTGGACGACGCGCGAGGCATTGCCAACCGTCTCGCCGTGACGGATCAAGAAGATCGACATCACCCGAACCGCGTGAAGACTCGCCGCTCACTGTGCCGGCTCACCCGGAGAGTGTACACTCTGACGGTTAGCGCGCCGAGCCGCCCCGGCGTATATTCAATGTGTATCCAGCCGGAGGTTTCCGTGCAGACCAAGATCCAGAAGTGGGGGAACAGTCTCGGGTTGCGGATCCCACGGACGGTTGCGGCCGAAGCTCGCGTGGCGGAAGGGTCGACGGTCGAGCTCTCGGTCGCGGGTGGCCGGCTCTTAGTCCGCCCGCTCCGCGTGCGGAAATACACCCTCAGCGAACTCCTCAAGAAAGTCACCCGGCGGAACCTGCACTCTGAGGTTGCGACCGGCGCTCCGGCCGGGCGCGAGGTCTGGTAGTGGCCGCGCCATACGTTCCCGCACGCGGAGATCTCGGGTGGCTTCAGTTCACTCCCCAAGCGGGCCATGAGCAGGCGGGGCACCGCCCCGCCCTCGTGATTTCTCCAACCCCGTACAATCGCCGCGTCGGCCTCGCACTGTGCTGCCCGGTGACCTCGCAGGTGAAAGGGTATCCCTTCGAGATTCTGCTCCCGAGCGGTCTTGAGGTCGAGGGCGCGATCCTTTCGGATCAGATCAAGAGCCTGGACTGGCGGGCGCGAAAGGCGAGGCGCATCGGGCGCGTACCCACTGACGTGCTCGCGGAGACGGTGGCGAAGATCCTTGCGCTGGTCAATCCTGACGAGGCCCGCTAACTCTTCCCCACCCAGCTTTGCGCGACGGTGCGGTGTTCCAGTGGCGTGTAAATGCTTCGGGCGAGGGCGAGGCTTCCGCTGATGCTCCCGTCGAGGACGCGCCCGCGGCTCACTGACTCGTCGGGGATCTCGCCCGGCCAGCCCCCGCCAATCAAGTAGGCGCCTCCGGCGAGCTGCTTGAGGCTGAGCCGGCCGCCGACGCGTCCCACGACCGGGACGAGGGCGGGCGTGCCGGGATCGGTGAGCAGCATCTGGAGTCCGCGCGCCGCCAGCGGGAGCTGAACACCGAGGGGAGCGAGGAGCCCGGCCGTCCACGCGCCGGCGGCAACGATGACGACGTCACACCGCGCGCTCGTGCCGGCTCAGGGCGACGCCGACGGCGCGGCCACGCCCGGCGAGGATCGAGGCGACGGCGACGCCCTCGTCGACACGCGCGTCGAGACGCCGGGCCGCCGCCGCGAACGCTTGGACGGTGGCGAGCGCGTCAGCCTGACCGTCGATCGGGCAGTGGACACCACCCACCACCGCCGGCGACAAACCGGGCGCGATCTGCCGCGCGTCGCTCGCGTCGACCAGCTCGACGGACACGCCGTCGGCTCGCTGAGCCGCGCCGTCGGCGCGCGCCTCGGCGTGCGCGGCCGCGTTCTCCGCCACGCGCAGACCGCCGCCGCGCCGATAGCCCGTCGAGCCCTCGAGCTCGCGGTCGAGGTCGGGCCACTGCGCGAGACTCGCGAGCGCCATCGCGCGCTCGGCAGGGTCACGGCCCATCGCCCGCACCCCGGCCGCGCTCGCCCCCGACGCACCGGCTCCGACCGCGGTGCGCTCGAGCACGGTCACGCGTGCTGTCCGATCGGCGCGGCGCAGATGCCACGCCGCGCTGAGCCCGATCAGCCCGCCACCGATGACGACGATCGACGGCACGTCAGCCGTCCCGCGCTATGACTCGAGCGGCCGGCGCGCGGCCCATGGACGGAGCATCTCGAACGTCGCGGCGGCGCGGAGCACCAGCGCGTCTTCCAGGCGGCGGCCGACGATCTGCAAACCAACGGGCAGGCCGCTTGCCGTCCAGCCGGCGGGGACGGAGACGGCGGGCTGGCCGCTGTAGTTGAACGGGTAGCAGAGGGTCCAGCCGAGGTGAGTCACCTCGCGGCCGGCGACTTCGCGAGGGCCGACGAGGCCAAGCGGGAAGGCCGGCATGGAGAGTGAGGGAGTCAGCAGCAGATCGTACCGCTCGAAGAACTTCCGCAGCGCATCCACCATCGTCTGACGGGCCATCAGCGCCTTGAGATACTCCACCACGGTCAGCTCGGCCGACGCTTCGGCGTACGCCACCAGCTCCGGATCCATCTGCGCCTTCTGTTCCTTCGGCCGCGCGGCGTGGGCGCCCGCCTGAGCGCCGCCGTACAGCGTCTTCAAGATCGAGCTCGGATCGCCGATGTCGGGGCTTGCCTCGTCGACGTCGACGCCCGCATCCGCGAACGCGCGCGCAGCGGCCGCGCACATTTCCCGCGTCTCGGCTTCGACCGGAGCGAAGCCGAGGTCCGGCGACCAGGCCATCCGGATGCGCGCGCCACCGCGCGGTGCGACGAGGGGCTCGTCGCACGCGGCCACGTAGTCGACGCCGTCGTCGGGCAGCGCAAACGGATCGCGCCGGTCGTAACCGGCGATCACGTTCAGCATCAGCGCCACGTCACGCACGGTGCGGGCGAGCGGACAGACGTGGGCGACGAGCTCGTGACCTCCCGCGGCCGGATACATCGGCACGCGCCCGAACGTCGGCTTCAGGCCGACGAGACCGCAGAAGCTGGCCGGGATGCGGATCGAGCCGGCGCCGTCGGAGCCGAGCGCCAGTGGTCCGAGCCCGGCCGCCACCGCGGCCGCTCCGCCGCCGGTCGACCCGCCGGGCGTGCGCGTCACGTCCCAGGGATTGCGCGACTCGCCGAACAGCCGGTTGTCGGTCGAGCCGCGCCAGGCGAACTCCGGCAGATTCGTCCGGCCGACGAAGATCGCGCCGGCCGCGCGCAAGCCCGCCACGCTGGCGGTGTCCTCCGGCGCGACGAACTCCGCCAGCAGTCGCGAGCCGAACGTGGTGCGGTCGCCGGCCGTCCACAGATTGTCCTTGATCGAGACCGGCACGCCGTGAAGCGGGCCCAGCGGCTGGCCCGTCATCACCGACTGCTCGGCGTGCCGCGCTTGTTCCAGCGCTCGTTCGGCGTGGACGAGGACGTAAGCGCCGAGGCGCCCGTTCAGCCGCTCGATCCGCTCGAGCACGGCGCGCGTGATCTCGACGGGCGACAGCACGCGGCGGCGGATCAGGTGCGCCAGCTCGACGGCGGGGGTGAAGCAGAGATCCGTGGCGGTCACGGGGCAGCTCCCGGTGAGCGGCGAGCGGAGCGGAGCGCGGCCGCGAGCCGCCGCGCGGTGAATGGTTGACGGCCGGCGTCGATGCCGAGCGGCGCCAGCGCGTCGGCGACGGCGTTGGAGATGGCCGCCGAACCGCCCATCACGCCGCCCTCGGCCATGCCCTTCATGCCGAGCGGCGTGGCCGGATCCGGCCGCAAGATGTGCTCGACCTCGAACGAGGGAAGCCGCGCCGCCGTCGGAATGGCGTAGTCCATGAACGTCGCGCTGAGATTCTGGCCGCTCGTGTCGTAGACGACCTCCTCGAAGAGCGCGCCGCCGATGCCCTGCGCGGTGGCGCCGTGCAGCTGCCCCTCGACGACGCGCGGGTTCAGCAGCCGTCCGCAGTCCTCGACGATCGTGTAACGCGGGATCGTCACCTGGCCCGTCTCGCGATCGATCTCGACCTGGCAGACATGGGTTCCGCTCGAGAAGGTGAGGGCCGGAGGGTCGAACGCGTGCGTCGCCTCGAGTCCCGGCTCCATCCCCGGCGGCAGCTCCGTCGGCGCGAGGTACGCCTTCTGCGCGAGCTGCATCACCGTCACGCCGGTCGCCGGGGCCCCGCGCACGTGGACGCGCCCATCGGCCAGCTCCAGATCGTCGAGCGGCGCCTCCAGCAGGTGCGCCGCGATGCGCAGCAGCTTCTGTTTCACGACGCGCGCGGCGCCGAGCGCCGCCCCCGCGCTCACCACGCCGCCCCGGCTGCCGCGCGTGCCCATGCCATAGGGCGCCGCGGCCGTGTCGCCCGCGTGAACTCGGACGTTCTCGATCGGGACCGTGAGCGCGTCGGCCAGCGCCTGGGCGACCGTCGTCTGGTGGCCCTGGCCCTGGCTGACGACGCCGATCTGGGCGGAGACGGCGCCGCTCGGCTCGACCCGGACGGTCGCGGCGTCGTGGCCCGATCCGGGGATGCCGGCCGTCTTGTAGAACTCCGAGCCGTACGTGTTGGGCTCGACGTAGGTCGCCACGCCGATCCCGACGATGCGCCCGGCCGAGCGCGCCTCGGTCTGCTCGCGTCGCCGGCTCGCGTAGTCGAAGGCGGCGAGCGCGCGCTCGAGCGTCTCGCGCGGGTAGACCGAGCGATAGGTCAGCTCGGTCGCCGTCGTGTACGGCAGCTCGGCCTCGGTGAGCATGTTGCGGCGCCGGACGTCGACCGGGTCGAGACCGAGCGCGCGAGCCACCGCGTCGATCGTGCCCTCGGTCACCCAGCTGCAGATCAACATCGGCGCGCGGTACGGGCCGGACGGGCACTTGTTGGTCAGGACGGCCGTGATCGCGTAGCGGTAGTCGCGCAGCCGGTAGGCGCCGGGAATCATCATCCCCACGACGCGCGCCATGTAGTTGGGGGGGAAGTAGGCGTAGGCGCCGAAGTCGGCGAGGATCTTCACGTCCAGGCCCAGGATGGTGCCGTCCGACTTCACGGCGGCGCGGACGTCGACGATGTCTTCACGCGCATGCAGCGAGGCGAGCAGATTCTCGCGACGGGTCTCGATCCAGCGCACCGGGCGGCCCAGAAGCCGCGAGGCGGCGGCCGTGGTCAGCTCCTCGCGGTAGAGCGGGATCTTCTGGCCGAATCCCCCGCCGACGTCCGGTGTGATCACGCGGACGGCGCTTTCCGGAATTCTCAGCCGCGCGGCCAGCGCCGAGCGCATCGGGTGCGGGATCTGGGTCGAGTGCCAGAAGGTGAGCGTCTCGTCGCCAGGCAGCCAGCTCGCCAGACAGCCGCGCGGCTCGAGCGGCGCGTGCGTCTGGCGACCCTGGTGGAAGCGTACCTCGATCACCCGATCGGCCACACCGAGCGCGGTATCGACGTCGCCGTGGGCGAAGACACCGCGGTACGCGCGATTCGCCGGGATCGTCTCGTCGACCCGCGGCAGCCCGGGATCGTGCGCGTGCTCGGGATCGACGACGGCCGGCAGCGGCGCGTACTCGACGTCGACGAGCGCGCACGCGTCCTCGACCTGGTACCGGTCCTCGCCGATCACGCAGGCGACGAGGTCGCCGACGAAGCGGACCTTGTCCGTCGGCAGCGTCGGCATCTCCATCGGCAACAGCCCGTCGATCGGCGGCGCGATCCGCAGGGGCGCCGTGGCTCGCGCCAGGTCCTCACCGGTCAGCACCGCCGTGATGCCCGGCGCCCGGCGCGCGGCGGCACCGTCGACCCGGCGCATCCGCGCATGGGCGTACGGGCTGCGCACGAAGGCGGCGTGAAGCAGGCCCGGCGCCGTGAGGTCGCCGATATAGGTGCCGCGCCCGAGGGCCAGCTTGCGCGTTTCGCGCGGGCTCAGCGCCATGCCGACGTATCCCTGTCGCCGCTCGCTCACGTCGCGCCTTTCCGGCACTGCCCTTCGAGGTGCGTCGTCCCTTCCTTCCGGTTCCAGAAGCGCAACATGTGGCGCCGCCGCTCGCCGTGGCCGTCGGCGAAGCCCGTCCGGCAGTGCGCGAACCGACGGTTGTTCAGGTACTGGAACTGACCCTTCTCGATGCGGAACTCCACCCAGAGCTCCGGGCTGTCAATGACCTCGCGCAGCGCCGCGAGCGCGGCCGTCCCCGCCGCATCCAGGGGCTCGCCGGCCAGCGCGTGGCCCTTCACGACGTAGTCCTCGTAGTAGCGGGCGGCCAAGCCGTCGCCGTCGCGCGCGAACACCGGGTGCGCGCTCACGCGCGTGTCCTCCGGCGCGTGCTCGGCCTGGCGGTCCCACCAGAACGCCCGATAGAGGCGTTCCAGCAGCTCGGGGTGGCGCTCGCGCAGCCGCTCGTGCGCGGTGGCCAGGCTCACGAAGCGGCTCATCCCACCTTCCTCCGCCGAGTCCAGACAGAAGAGGCCTACGAGTCCGGGGGTCAGCGAGAGCCAGCCACCATCCGTGTGGAAGGGCTGCTCGAGGTTCGTCACCGAGCGGCGCACGCCGTAGCCCAGGGCCTGGCCCGAGTCCTTCACGTCGTACACGCGCGCGCCGTCCCACTTCTGCGAGACGACGGGCCCGAGCATCGCCGCGAGGAGCCAGGCGAGCTGGCGGTTCTCGTGCTCGGAGTACCGCTCGACGGGGAGGCGATCGAGGACGACGAGCCCTTCTCCGTGCGTGAGCTGGTCGCGCACGCGGTCCATGAGCGCGACACAGGCCGAGAGATCGAATCCGGCGGGCGACAGGGTCTCCAGCGGTCGCGGCGTCTCGCGCAGCCGTGCGAGCGCGGCGTCGAGCTCGAGCCCGCACGCCGGAGGAACGGGAACCAGCCAGTCTCGAGGACCGAGCGTCGCGCGCGTCCAGGTCTGTCGAACGTCGATCTCGCTCGGGGATGCCGGTGTCATGATTGCACCTCGCCTCGTCGCGGGCGGAGCATTCGCGGGACTATAGCATGCGGACTCCGCCCGGCCGGCCGCCGCCGGCTATACTGCGCCTATCACCCCTCACGATGAAGAGAGGACACAAAAATGCCGAGCTTTGAACACCACGGCGCTTCCATCTACTACGAGGAGTTCGGCCAGGGGTTCCCCATTCTCACGTTCGCGCCCGCGGGCCTGCAGTCGGTCATCGACGTCTGGAATCGCCCCTCCGCTCCCGTGAACCCCACCACCGAGCTCGCGGCAAACTTCCGGGTGATCGCGATGGATCAGCGCAACGCGGGCGGCCAGTCCCGCGCTCCCATCACCGCAGGGGACGGCTGGCCCACCTACGCGGCCGACCACATGGCCGTGCTCGACCACCTGGGAATCGACCGGTGCCACGTGTACGGCCAGTGTATCGGTGGGTCCTTCATCATGAGCCTGCTGAAGGCCCAGCCCCAGCGCATCGCCTGCGCCGTGCTCGCGCAGCCCATCGGCCGGGTGGGAGCGATGGCGCCTGGCCGCTCCGCCAGATTCAACGCGTGGGCCGAGACCATCAAGGACCACCCGGAGGCCACCGAGCAGGTGCTGGATGCGTTTCACCAGAACCTGTACGGTCCCGGCTTCGCCTACAGCGTGGACCGCGCCTTCGTGTCCAAGTGCCAGACGCCGTGCCTGGTGCTGGCCGGCAACGATGAGGCGCATCCGTTCGCGATCTCCGAGGAGATGGCGAAGCTGCTCCCGAACGCCGAGTTCATCCGGGAGTGGAAGGAAGGCGCGGCCCTGGTGTCGGCGAGGGCCCGCATCCAGCAGTTCCTTTCGAAGCACACCCCCGCCCGGGCCTAGCGGGGTACCGCCGAGCCTCGAGGCCGCGCTTATTTTTCCAGCGCCGCGCGCATGCGGGCGAGCGCGGTGCCGTACACGTGGTCGGGCCGCAGCAGCATGGCGACGCGCTTGTCTTCGTTCGCGATCCGGTCGTACTCGTCCCAGTCCGCGCTGCGCCGTCTCGTGGTGGCGCTGAAGATGTGTCGGCGTGCCATCCGGAGTTTTTCGGGATCGGTGTTGCCGGAGTGGGTGAGCTCCGCCTTGCCCTCGAACACCAGGAACCCGGACCACCAGTCG
>JBGPXN010000241.1:0-5445 GCA_041492755.1 Methylomirabilia bacterium
CGCGCAATGGCGGCCAGGCGCGAGCCGTCGATCATCACGATGGCCGTGAAGCCGGCGCGCACCGGGGCGAGGGCCGTCGCATAGCGTTCCGGAACGTCCGCCAGCAGCCGCGCCGTGAAGCGCCGGAAGACCTCGGCGAAGAACGCGGGCCGCAGATCGCGGCAGCGCTGGAAGAAGGCTTCGGGGGTCGCCTGAATCCGTGGAACGAATGGGTCGCGCTGGTCGAGCGAATCGAGCAGCGCCTGACTCAGGGCCTGGGGCGCGCGGAGAATGACGGCAATCCAGAACCGTACCAACGCATTCAATGTCCATTTCCGTTGTCGCTCGGTCGTGCGCACGGAGCAAAAGACCGTCCGGCACAGCGCGCTGGTGATGTGCTCCTGCAGCAGATCTATGACGCGGATCAGGTTGATCCGGACTTCGCCTGCCGCCGGCGGGCGTCTGGCCATAGCACCTCCACGCAGTGGTGGTCCTATTGGTCAGTAAACACAAGACATTGCGGTTCAATGGCATATTATCTTAGCGGCGATGATCCTTAGAGTTGCGCTAGTCGAAAGTCGACCGGGCGGCATATCCTGTCCAAATGGGTGGGACTGCGAACGGCGTTTCATTGCCGCCTAACTCTTAGTCGCTTGAACCGTGTGGCGCGACGGACCGAGCGGCTCGCCGCAAGCTAGCACGGCCGGTGGATTGCGCCAGCGGCAGAGAGATGCTGTAAGACCAGCACTTGGCGATCGTGAGACCGGACCTTCAGCCCAGCTACGCAGACCGGGAATAAACACCGGACATTGCGAGAGCCGAGTGCTTCCAGACTGTCGCTCGCCCACGTCCTCGCAGACACGCCTAGGGCTCTCGGAATTTCGGAGCGACGTGCTCGCCGAACCGGCGCAGCGACGCCATAGCCTTGTCGTGCGCGAGCCCGCCCCAGCTCGCCTGGCACATCACGTGGCCGAGACCGACCTCACGCAGCGCCGCGATCTGCTCCGCCACGCGCTTCGGCGTTCCGTAGAGCGCGCCGGTCTCGAGGACGAAGCGCACGCCATCCGGATGGGAGACGGCCGGGTCCATCCACGGATTGATCGCCGCCGCGTTCACGTGGAAGTCGGACGGGTTGTAGGCGTCGCGGACGTGGTGCATGTGCTGGCGGTAGTGCAGCGTCGCTTCCTGGACGTCATCCTCCGCCTGGGCCTCGCTCTCTCCGACGTAGAGGAAGCGCCACACGGAGGCTTCACTCAGCAGACGGCGCTGCGTGGCGATTTCGTGACCACCGGCCTCGAGTCCCTCGCGATATCGCGCCAGGCGCTCGGGGATCCGCACGTTGGCCACGCGCGACATCATCACGGGGATGCCGGCCCGTCCGCACTCCATGAGTGACTCGACCGCGATCACGCTGCGCCAGATCGGCGGATGCGGCCGCTGCACGGGGCGCGGCCGGATCGCGGGCAGCCGAACGGAGAAGAACTTCCCGTCGTACACGAAGGGCTCCTCGGTCCAGGCGCGTGTGAGCACCTCGACCGCTTCCTCCATCCGGTCGCGGCTGTCGTCGCTCCGGAGGCCGAAGCCGACGTACTCGTACTCGTTGTAGCTGGACCCACGCCCGATGCCGACCTCCAGGCGGCCGCGGCTCAGGTTGTCGAGCACGGCGAGCTGGATGGCGAGGCGCACGGGATGGTGGAGCGCCATCTGGATGACGGCGAACCCGATCCGCGCCCGCGAGGTACGCGCCGCCAGCGCGCCGGCGAACGGGATCGGATCGGCGTACGCGCACTCGCCGGTGAAGTTGTGCTCGGTGAGCCAAAGGTAGTCGAAGCCCATCGCCTCGGCCAGCACGCCCTGATCGAGCTGCTGATGGACGCACGCGAGGTCGTCCGCGGCCGACGGCGACAGTGACAGGGTCATCCACCCGAACTTCATGGTTTTCGAACATACGGCAGGGCCGGCGCCGCGTCCAGCGAGCCCCTTGACGAGCAAGCGGTTTGGGTCCATCCTCCCGCGCACCGAAAGACCGTGGGGTGGCCAAGCACGGCAGGGAGGAACTATGTCGCGCCTTTGGGGTGCAGTGGTCATTGTGGGCATGCTGCTTTTGGGCTGTACGTCGGTCAGGACCAAACCCGTCGAGCTCGACCTGCCGATGAATCAAAGGCATTTCATCGTCATGGATCACGGCGACCGTCCGCCCCGATGAGGTGACCGGCGGCGGGCGCTGCGGGTGGTGGCCGAGCCCAGAAATAAGAACGGCGCGGGTTCGAACCCGCGCCGTCGAACTCCCCTGGGTCGGACCGTATCGTTAGTCGGTGCCGCCACCGTCGCCGGCCTGGATCTCACGAGAGCGGTCGGCTGAGGGAACGTAGTTCAGGTTCAATTGCTGGTTCCTGAAGAAGGCCTTCCCGCTGTTGAACGTCACTTCGTTCGCCGGGTACTCCGGCACCGTGCTCGCGGCCCGTTCCGAGATGCCCGACGCCTGGCCTGCCACCACCGCGCCGGCCTGGACGTCCACGCACTGGCCGAAGCTGGTCCCGCCAGCCCCGTAGGAACCGCCGCACCAGGCCCCGACTGCGCCCTGGGCGAACGCCATCGCCGGAACAACGGCCGCCGCCGCCAAGAAAACCGCCACCGCTCCAATCCGCTTCATGCCGCTTTCCCCCCTGTTGGAGTCACTGCGATTGCGACAACACACCAATTGGTCGGGGCCCCAGACGCCGATCGGTGGTCTGGTCTCCGAACACTTTGGAGGACTACAGCAACGGCAATGCCAAATTTCGGCACAAAGCCGAAATCTCGGCACGACGGGTAGTTAGCTTGGGGAAACGCCGGGCGGTGAGTCGGGGAATTCCCTATCTCGTGCCGGGCGGTCAAGCGCGATGTGCCGTTCCGAACTCACCCTGATCGGGGACGGTCAGGAGGGCGAGCCGCTCAGGGCGGCTGCCACGACCGCCCCGAGGACTCGCGGCGAAGAAGAGCGGCTCCGGGGCGCGTGGGCCGCCCGGACTCAGCCCCTCACGGTGGTGTAGCCCGCCGGAATGTGGAATTCCAGGAAGCTCACGCCGTCGCCACCTTCGGCGACGCGGAGCCCGTGCCGATCCCCCATCGGGAAGTACGTGGCCTGCCCGCGTCCGACGATCACGTCCTCGCCGTTAACGGTGAAGCGCGTCTGGCCGGAGAGGAAGACGAACATGCTCTCGGCGTTCGGGTGCATGTGCAGGCCGGTCACCGTGTCGCGCACGTACTCGACGATCATCGCGTGGGCGCGCTCGGAGCGTACCGCATGCTCGCCGACGAAATAGATGCGGCGCTTTTTCTCCGCGGGGACGTCGTGCACGGGGGTCGTGCCACGGGCCGCGGCGCTGACGCCGCCCGCGAATCCGGCGCGTGCCGCGGGGCTCCCCGGCGGCGGCGTGAGCACGCTGATCAGGGTCGCCTCGGCGCCGTACGGATTCTTGACCGTGAACTCCGTGCCCTCCTGGACCACGGCAAACGACTCCTCGACCATCGCGTACGACGCGTCGCGCCCAACCACCGTCGCGCCGCCGGTCAACGTGAACAGATAGCGATCGGCGCCCGCCGGCACCGATTCCGTCAGGTGCGCGCGCGGCGCGAGCCGGATCACCTCGGCCGTCATCTCTTTCATGTCAGCGCCGGTGATCGCCGAGCGCTTCACACCGGTCGCGGTCTCGCGGTACGGCAGATCAGCGAAGGTCACCGTCTTGCCCATGAGCGTTTCCCCTCTCGGCTGCTGGCATTCCCGACCGCCCGCTCGACACTGTACCGTACCTCGCGCGCCGGCCGGGCGAGTCGTCGCCGCGCTCCGCGGGCCCGACACTCGCTATGGGACCAGCAGCACCCGCCCCCGGAGCTTCTTCTCCACCATCAGCCGGTGCACGCGCGGGGCCTCGTCGAACGGGAAGCGCTCGGTGACGATCGGCCGGAGCTTGCCGGCGGCGACGAGCGCGATCGTGTCGGCAAGCTGGGTGCGGGCAGTGCTCGTCGTGCTGAGCAGGGACACGCCCTTCAGGAACAGCCGCGCCGTGTTGAAAGTGACGGCGTCGCCGGTCAGCTCGCCCACCAGCACGTAGCGCGCGCCCCGGGCGGTGGCCCGCACGGCCTCGGCAAAGACGGGCGCACCCACGTTGTCGCACACCACGTCGACACCCTCGCCGCGGGCCACCCGGCGCACCTCGTCGGCGAAAAGGCCGTCGCGCGCGACGACCACCTCGTCGGCGCCCTGCGCGCGGATGAACTTCGCCTTCTCGGGCGACGTCGTCTGGGCAATGACAATGGCGCCGCAGAGCTTGGCCACCTGGATGGCATGGGCCCCGAGGCCGCCGCCGGCGCCGGTAACCAGCACGTACTCGCCGGCCTGGGTGCGGCCCACGTCGCGGATGGCGGCGAGCACGGTGCCGACGGCGCAGGAGAGGATCGCGCCCTCCTCGAACGGGATCGAGGCGGGCAGCGGCAGCAGCGAGTCTTCCTGGATCTTGAAGTACTCGGCGTAGGTGCCGTCGCGGTCGTGGCCGAAGAACTTGCGCTCGGCGCAGAGGGGCTCGCGGTTGGTGCGGCAGAAGCGGCACAGGCCGCACGCCTCCGTCCACTGCGTGCAGGCCACCCGGTCGCCCGGCCTGAGCGAGCGCACCGCGCTGCCCACCGATTCGACGACGCCCGCGCCCTCGTGGCCAAGGATGAGGGGAAAGTTGATTCCTCGCCTCATGACACCGACGCGGATCAGATGATCGTGGTAGCACACGCCCGAGGCGCCGTTGCGCACGAGCACCTCGCGTGGGCCAACGGCGGGGATCGCAACGTCCTTGACGGACATCACGTCGTAGTCGCCGGCACGCTCGGTGACGATGGCTCGCATGGCGCCCGGAGTATACGCCGCATGACGCCGCACTATAATTGCGCCCATGGAGATACCGCGAAGCCGCACGCTGCCGGATCTGCTCGACGAGATGGCCGCGCGCGATCCCGCGCGCGAGTTCGTCGTCGGGGGCAGCGAGCGGCTGACCTATGCCCGGTTCCGGACGAAGGCGCGCGATCTCGCCCGAGGCTTGCACCGGCTCGGCGTCCACCACGGCGACAAGGTCGCCCTCCTGATGAACAACCGGCCGGAGTGGCTGATCATCGACTTCGCGCTCTCGATGCTCGGCGCCACGCTGGTCCCGATCAGCACGTGGTCGAAGGCGCGCGAGCTCGAGTACGTCCTGAACCACTGTGACGCCACCACCTTCATCACCATCGACCGCTTCCTCGGCCAGGACTACCTGGCCATGCTCGCCGGGATCGGGCAGCCCGGCGGCGAGCGCTTGCCGACGCTGCGCCGGGTCGTCGCGCTGGGCGGCGCACGCCAGACGGGGCTCACCGCGTTCGACGACCTCTGGGATCTCGGCGGCCCGGTGACCGACGCCGAGCTCGACGCCTGTCAGCGGGCCGTCGGACCCGGCGACCGGC
>JBGPXN010000219.1:0-6920 GCA_041492755.1 Methylomirabilia bacterium
CCTGACCGACTACCGGGTCACGCCGATTCCCGTGGTCTTCGATCGCGTGCGCGCGGAGGCCGAGCGGCTCGGGATCGGCATCCGGCGCGGCGAGCTGGTGGGACTGGCGCCGCGGGCCGCCTTCGCCGGCCGCGCGCCCGAGACCGTGGGGCTGGACGACTTCAGCAACGACCGGCTGCTCGACTCCTGGCTCGATTGAGTACGTACATGGGGGGCCCCGACATGGCCCCCCATACCCCCCACGCTCAGCGCGCCCCGGCGAAGCCGTGGCGCGCCTCGAATTCCCTCACACCCTCTGAGCGTCAGCTCGGCCGCATGTGTCCGAGGACGATGATCGCCATCCCGACCAGCGCCACCGCGACGCCGGCCAGATCCCAGCGGTCGGGGCGCTGCCCTTCGACGAGCGCCAGCCAGAGAACGGCGGTCCCGACGTAGACCGCCCCGTAAGCCGCGTACGCCCGGCCCGCCGGACCCGGGTGGAGAGTCAGCAGCCAGGCAAACAGCGCGAGGCTCGCGGCGCTCGGGAGGAGCAGCCACGCCGAGCGCGCCTGTCTGAGCCAGAGATGGACGAGGTAGCACCCGAGGATCTCCGCGAGCGCCGTCATGACGAACAGCCCGCCGACCCGCACGAGGTGACCCGTCATCGCCGCACCATGATCGTCGCAACGGCTCGGAGGCGCCACTCGTCACCGCTTGAGCAGGTAGGGCACGTCGGCCACCACCGTGTTCTTGCGGAACAGCAGCGCGGCCTTCACGAGGAGCGCCGTCTGATTGTGGAGCAGGTGCTGCCACCACCGCTTCGGCAGGAACTCCGGCACCACCACCGTGACCATCTGATCGTCGCCGCGGGATTGGATCTGGTCGATGTAGTCCAGCAACGGCCGCAGGAGCGACCGATACGGCGACGTCAAGACCACCAGCGGCACGCCGAGGCCCCACTTGCTCCACTTCTCCTCGAGCCGGGCCGTGCGCGCGGGATCGGTCTCCACGTACACGGCGCGCACCGCGACGGTGGGCCCGGCCAGGGTCCGCGCGTACTGCAGGGCCCGCACCACGCCGCGGTGCAGGTCGCCGATGAGGATGAGCACGGTGTGATGAAGCTCGGGCGGGGATTCCAGTCCCTCCAGGCTCAATTCGTCGGCGACTTCGTCGTAGTGCCGGTGCATCGCGCTGAACACGGCCACCAGCACGGGGATGACGACGACGACGATCCAGGCCCCCTCGACGAACTTCGTGACGGCTAGCGTCAGCATCACGATGCCGGTGACGACGGCGCCCACACCGTTGATCCACACGCGCCAGCGCCAACCTCGCTCGCGCAGTCGCAGCCAGCGCACCACCATGCCGCTCTGCGAGAGCGTGAACGAGAGGAACACGCCGATGGCGTACAGCGGGAGCAGGGCGTGGGTGTCGCCCTGGAAGGCGACGATCAAGAGGATGGCGAACCCGCTCAGGACCAGGATCCCGTTCGAGAACACGAGCCGGTCGCCGTGGTTGGCGAACTGACGCGGAATGAAGCGGTCGACCGCGAGGATGGAGGACAGCCGCGGGAAGTCGGCGTACGACGTGTTGGCGGCCAGCAACAGGATCAGCATGGTGGCCACCTGGATCACGTAATAGAGGATCCCGCCCCCGAAGACGCGACGGGCGATCTTCGACACGACGGTCTCTCCGCCGCCGGGAATGATGCCGAAGTCGTAGGCCAGGTACGTGATGCCCAGGAACATCACGATCGACAGCACCCCGAGGGTGGTCAGGACTTTCTGGGCGTTGCGTCCCTCGGGCGGCTTGAGCGCGGGCACGCCGTTGGAGACCGCCTCCACTCCGGTCAGCGCCGTACACCCGGCCGCGTACGCCCTGAGCAAGAGGAACAGGCTGATCCCTTCCAGCCCCGGAGGATGGGGTTCGTACGGCGCTTCCGGAAGCACGTCGAAGATCGCGGCGATGAGGCCCCAGCCGACCATGCCGAGGATGCTGACGACGAAGAAGTAGGTGGGCGCGGCGAAGAGCCGGCCGGACTCGCGGACACCACGCAGGTTGCCGAGCGCGACCGCCGCAACGACGACGACACTGAAGATCACCCGATACGGATCGAGCGCGGGAAACGCCGACGTCAGCGCCGCGATCCCGGCCACCACGGACACGGCCACCGTGAGGACGTAGTCGGTCAGGAGCGCCGCCGCCGCGGTGAGCGCGGGGAACCGACCGAGATTGTCCTTGGCCACGAGGTAGGCGCCGCCGCCCTGCTGATACGCCTGCACGGTTTGGCGGTAGGAGATGACGACGATGGCCAGCAAGGCGGCGATCCCGAACGCGATGGGCAGCGAGTAGCTGAGCGCCAGCGTGCCGGCGAGGATGAGCACGAGCAGGATTTCTTCGGTCGCGTACGCGACCGATGACAGCGGGTCGGAGGCGAAGACCGCCAGGGCGACGGTCTTGCCGAGCCTCTCATGCCTCGCTTGCGCGAGCGGCATCGGCGGTCCCACCAGCCAGCGCTTGAGCAGCGCGATTCGCATACGCCGCCCGACTGTACGCCGATACCCGGCAGCCGCGGCCGGCGGCCCGAATTTTTACGGATTCTTAACGCGAGCGGCTCGCTTCTTAGCGACGGTTTGACGTGGTCACGCACTAGCCTCGGCGATGGAGGCGCGGGTGAGACCATGTGCGATGCAAGAGCGGTTTCGGCTCGGACGGTGGCAATCGCGCAACCGAGCTGGCTCCGCCTCTACGGCGTCGCCCTGCTCATGCTGGCGGCGCTCCTGGCCGTCGACGTCATCTCGGCCGCGGGCGGTCTCCGCACCGCGCTCGAGGTCACGGTGGCGCTCGGGGGATTCGGCGCCATGGCGCGGTGGGCCCGCCGGAACCGGGCGGCCCTCGATCTTCAAGACTGGTGCGAGTGCGCATCCGCGAAGACCGTCCTGCGCGTCATCCCCTCACACCGTCCGTTCACGGCGACGGCCCCAGATCCCGCCGCGCCACCACGCCGTCGATACGAGGACGTCGAGGAGGAAGAGGGCGACCCGCGCCTCGCTCCGTCATTCCGGCGTTGATGCGAGCTCGCGTCGCCGCTCCACGTAGTCGAGCACCGCAATGACGAACTCGGCATGGCTCCAGCTCAAGGGGCAGACGGAGACGCTTCCTCGACCGAGCGGATCGAGCTGCTCAGGTAACATCCCCGAGGGGCGGGCGTGGTTCGCCGCCCAGTCGAGCATCTCCGCCGCCGCGCGCAATTCAGCGGGCGAGCGAGATGCCCCCAACCGGCGTCCGCACCGTGAGGCGTCGCTCGACCTGGGCCATGGTCGACGTGACCATCGGATCGTCGACGGAAAAGAGCCCGAAGGCCGTCACTCCGGCCAGGCTCGCGTCGACGGTCAGATCCAGCGTTTCGGTATCCGGATCAGGTCGCGGGGCACGGGAGGTCCGCCGTCCTACACCGGACGGAAGAGCAGCGCGTCACGGCTGAACGTGACGTCGAGGGCGCTGGCCGAAGTCAGACGCGCGCGTTGGCTCGCACGGAGCCCGCGATACGAGCCGGTCATGACGTCGCTGATGGAGGCCGGGTCGAGCCGCGCGACGTGACGGATGCGCCGGTGGCGCTCCAGCGTGAAGCCCGGCGCGAACGTCCGGATCGTGTCGTCGACGCGGTCGCGCTCGATCCCCGCGCCGAGGATGGGGCCGCGCAGCTCGATGAGATCGTCGGGGGCCGGGACGACGACGAGCAGGGTGCCGTCGGCGCGGAGGACACGCCGGAACTCGGCCGCGTTCTTCCGCGCCGTGATCGACGCCAGTACCCGGAACGACGCGTCGGCATACGGCAGGAGCCGGTCGGCGTTCGCGACGACCCAGTGAAGCGCCGGATACCGCCGCGCCGCCGCGTCGATCGCCGCCGCGGAGATGTCCAGGCCGTGCCCCTCGCACCCCGCACGGGCGACGAGGGCCGCGAGGTCATCACCTTCTCCGCAGCCGACCTCGAGGACGGCGTCGGTGGGACTGAGGGTCAGCAGCCCGGCCGTCGCCTCCACGAGCGGCGCCGCGACACCCCGGGAACGCAGGCGGCGTCTGGCCTCGCGGGCGTCACGCGAGTCCCCGGGGTGGGGCGATCGACGGTCCTGCGGCTGGAGCAGGTTCACGTAGCCGCTTGCGCCAACGTCGAAGGCGTGCGCGCGCGGGCAGGACAGGCGGCGGCCCTCGCGGGCGAGCGGCAGGCGGCATTGCCGGACCGGACAAATGATGGCGACCATCGATGCGTCACGAAGATCAGCAGCCATGATAGGGTCAGTCGCACGATAGCAACGCGAAGAATCCTTCGAGCGCCGATTTGTCCCCCACGTTCGCTGAGGTGGTGCGGTCAGATCGATCCGTTGACGCTTCGTTGACCGCCGCAGACCTGAACTTGACATCTCGTTGACGCCGTCCGGGTATCGAGATGGACAGCGGCCGCGGGAAGCGGATCAAAACCTCACGATCACGTCGATAGCAGGAACGAATTGGAACTTCCCGGTCTGGTCGTTGAAGGGCCGGGCGTCCGGGGAATAGTCGAAACGCAGTTCGGGCCGGATGCTCACGCTCCGGAAGGGCATGTAGGTCATCCCCAGGGTCAAATCGAGAAAGTTGGCGGCGAGGCCCGGGCGTCTGAGCTGGGCCGTACGGGTACCCTGCTCATCGCGGAACCACTCGATCCGTCCACCGAACCTCAGCCGTGGATCGAGGGTGTAGAAGAGGTTGACCGTGTAGCCATACCACTTCGCGTCCTTCCGGCCGCCCGTCACGGCGTCGACGGCCGCGTTCGCCTCATAGCCGAAGTTGCCGCCGGTGGAGAGAAGCCATTCAGTCCGGCTGCCGAACTTCGCCGTCAGATAGCTGGTGACCAAAGTTCGGGAGTCGCGATCGTTGTCGGGTTGCTCCGGTCCGGTGATCCAGGCTGTCGTCCAGCTATAACGCTTGTCAGGGGAGTTCCACACGAACGCGCCGTGGAAGCTCACCCTGTCATTGTTATCCGTGAACACGTCCCAGCCCCGCACGACGCCCGCCACCACGTCGAGCGTGGACGTGGCATGTAACGTGACCAGGCCACCGGTATGGGTGAAGGGAGTCGCATAGATGTTCTCGTAGGTGCGCGAATAGAAATCGGTGTCCGCGGCGGGGTAGACTTCGCGTCCCATCAACGTGTAGAACTTGCCGACCCGGATGTCGATCCCTCCTTGGGTGAGAACGTGAGGGATGGGGGCCTCCAGATAGAACTGCGGCAGGTCAATGCCGATGCGATTCACCTCCCGGAAGCTCTTCGGGCCGTCCACCCCAACTCCCGAGGTCGCATCGAAGCCCGTGAAGTTGCTGAAGAGCCCGTTCGCGACGAAGAATGGGGCATCATGGCCGACCAGGAAGTCGACGCGATAGCCGACGTTCCATTTATCTTCGTGCTCCAAGGAGTTCTCGACCACGAAGTAGACTTGGTTCAACCGATAGTCGTTGGACCGCCAACCGAGGTTGGCGCCGAAGTTGATGCGGTCGCGCGGGCTGTCGATGTTGCCCGCGAAGCCCTGCTGGACCCAGCCGTACACCGTCGTGCCCGAAGACTCCAAGCGCTCCCCCAGCCACGTGCCCGGTAACGACTGCATCAGGAACCAACGATCGCCGGGGGGCGGGGCGGTGTCTGGGGCTGCCGGCGTCTCCTGAGCCACGGTCGCCGCGAGATGGGTCTTGGGCTGGCCCTTCTTTTCCTCGGGCTTGTCCTGGGCCCCCGCCATGCCCGCCGCCACGAAGACCACCGCGGCGGCGATGAGAGCCGCCGCTCCGCTCCGTACTGCCGTGCGCCACACTGCTCCGGTCAACTCCAAGTATCGTCGATGTCGGGCTCGTCGAGGATGCCGAGGCCGAGCAGCCGCGCGCCGAACCGCACGCCCCAGTCGACCGCGAGCGCCGCGGCAGCCTCGCTGTAGCGGGCGCCGTCGAGCGCGACGAGCACCGATCGCAGCATGGGTCAGCGACCGTCGAGCGCGAGGTTCAGCGCGAGCACGTTCACTCGCGGCTCGCCGAGCACGCCGAGCTGCCGGCCCTCGGTGTGCTGGTCGATCAGCCGCCGCACGGCCGTCTCGTCCAGGCTGCGGGCCTTGGCGACGCGGCGGACCTGGTAGAGCGCCGCCGCCGGGCTGATGTGCGGATCGAGCCCGCTGCCCGAGGCGGTGACGAGGTCGACCGGCACGGGCGCCGTGTTCCCGGGGTCAGCCGCGCGCAAGGCCTCGACGCGCCCCCTCACGGCCGCGTGGAGGGCGGGATTCGTCGGTCCCAGGTTCGAGCCCGACGAGGCGCCGGCGTTGTATCCGAACGGGCTGGTCGCCGAGGGCCGGCCCCAGAAGTACTTCGGGTCGTCGAAGGGCTGGCCGATGAGCGCCGAGCCCACGGGCTTGCCGTCCTTCACGATCAGGCTTCCGTTCGCCTGATGTGGGAAGACCACCTGGGCGATCACCGTGACGATCGCCGGATAGGCCAGGCCCGTGATGGCCGAGAGCAGGACGAGCGAGACGACCGCGGGGCGAAGCTGAGCAAGCATGGCGCCTCCTCCTTACACGAGCCCGAGGGCGGCCAGGATCATGTCGATGATCTTGATCCCCGGGAACGGGATGATGATGCCGCCGATGCCGTAGATCCAGACGTGCCGCCGCAGCACGGCCGCGGCGCCGAGCGCCCGGTACCGCACGCCCTTCAGCGCCAGCGGGATCAACGCGATGATGATGAGCGCGTTGAAGATGACGGCGGACAGGATCGCGCTCTGCGGTGTGGCCAGCCGCATGATGTTGAGCGCGCCGAGGACGGGATACGTCGTGGCGAACGCCGCCGGGATGATCGCGAAGTACTTGGCGACGTCGTTGGCGATGCTGAACGTCGTCAGGGCCCCGCGGGTCATCAGCATCTGCTTGCCG
>JBGPXN010000040.1:0-32520 GCA_041492755.1 Methylomirabilia bacterium
ATTCTGGTACAACAACGCGCCCATCACCTTCTTCATAGAGTCGGCCTTCGCTCCCATGCTGGACTCGTACAACCTGTCCGGGTCTCAGGTCGGCACGACGCTGAACTGGGCACCGGATCCACCAGGGACGATCCAGCCCTGGTCTCCGGATCAGCCCCTTCCCACCCCGGAGCCGACCTCACTCGTCCTTCTCGCATCTGGTTTCCTGGGGGGCGGATGGTGGCTACGGCGACGAGGCGCGGCTCAGCGCCGAGCGGCGCCACCCGCGAACTGATCGTCTCTCGAATGGTCTGTCGACGACAGGCCAGTTCCCGCGCACGAAACTCTCCTCGCTGACGACCGACCCACTGTCGCTTCGGACTGGGGTTTCGATCCTCGCCCGATCGCCTTTGCCCATGGAGTTCTCGACACGACGGGGGGCGTGCACACGCTGGGTGCTGAACTACCCACCTCGTTCAACGACTCCGCGCGCCCGCACCACTCCGGTGTCTCGGAAGTGCACGGGAGTTCATGCGATTGCTGGGCCGCTCGCGGACGCACACGTCTGGCACACCGCTTGCCGTGTCTTGGCCGCGGGACAACGGCGCTTTGAATCACGCAGAGAGGGGTGCCAGCACGTACAAGCCCCAAGAGGAAGGTATGGAACAGCGGGGCCTCGTCGATGACTCGACGCGGCCGTGAGGGCACCCAGCGCGAGGGCCGTGAGGTACGTGCGACCCTCGCGCGCCGAGCTGGTGAATCCTCGGATGGAGGCGGGCTTCGCTCGTCCGGAAGCCTCCCCGAGCGACTCTGTTGAGCTTGCTGAAGGCCGACCTCCATCTGCATACGCGGGAGGCGGAGTCGTTCATCGACCACGACGTTTGTGCTCTGATCGATCGCGCGGCGTCCGAAGGCTACCAGGTGCTCAGCATCACGAACCACGACGTTCGCACCTTCGACGAACGCTTGGCCGCCTATGCGGCTCGATGCGGCATCGTATTGATCCCGGGCGCGGAGGCGACCATCGAGGGTCGCCACGTGCTGCTCTACAACTTCGACGTCCCGCTCTCCGTGCTGCGGACGTTCGCGGATCTGAGAAAATACAAGACGCCGGACTGGCTCGTCGCGGCCCCCCATCCGTTTTTTCCCGGCTCGGTGTCGTTGGGCGGTCGGCTCGTCAGCGAAATCGACGTCTTCGACGCAATCGAGCTCAGCCACTACTACACCCGAGGGATCGACTTCAACCGGCGCGCCGTCACGCTCGCGCGCGAAGTCGGATTACCGCTCGTGGGAAACTCGGACACTCATCTCGCGCGCCAGTTCGGGACGACGTACTCCATCATCGAGGCCGAGCCGACGACCGATTGCGTCCTGTCGGCCATTCGGAAGGGACGCGTGGAGGCGGCGAGTCAGCCGCTCCCGTTGCGCTGCTTCGTGAGCGTCGGCGTCGAGCTGGTACTCCGCACCGCCTGCAGTCGCGCCCGAACCGCCCTCGGGCTGGTCACGTCACCGCCGGAGCCCGTGCGCGGCCTGTCGCGCGTACGCTGACGTTCGGGTGCGGCTCTCCCCGGGCCGGCCAGCGGCCAGGGACACCGAACCAGTAGAACGATCGAGCCGGGCCCCGCTCGGAAGTCCCCTGCCGGGCACTGCGCGCACCGGCCGCGCCGATGATCGACGCGGCTGGCGATTAACATCGGATGTCTTTGGTTGTCAAGTATCGTGTGGTCACCGATCGCGGGCGGCGGAGTCGGGGGATGAGGCGGTGGCCTCCACAACCGGGTGGGCAGCGCTTGACTCGCTGCCCCAGCGCCCGTATGTTCGCAACGACGCGTGAGCAGGGATCACCTGCAATATCGACGGTCCTGGACCTCCGGAGTCCTTCGCCGATGTCCTGCGGGGTTTGCCTCTGCTTCTGCTGTCGCATGCCCGCTCAGCGAGGAACAGGGCGGTCGTCTGGTCGGCCCCTCTCGTACCGGAAACCGGAGGGGCTGGACGACCTTTGCGTGAAGGCTACGGATGTCTTGGAGGCTGGGGATGTCGAACGTTCGGCCCGGCGCCAATGTGGTGGACGAGCACGTCTTCATGTTCGTCCTGGAACTGGAGATCCGAAAAGCGCTTCGCCTCCAGTATCCGATCTCACTCGTGACCATCTCGGCCCACGAGTCAGCGGCGTCCACGTCGGCAGGCCTCTCCGATGCGGATCTTGTCCTCCGAGTGGTGAGCCGCTCCATTCGTGGCGCTGACCTGATCGGGCTCGTTCCGAACCGTCCGATGGCGCTTCGTGCACTCCTCTCCGGCGCCTACATCGACGACGTCGGGCCGGTGATGGAGCGTATCCGGAATGACGTGCCGAGAGAGTTGCGGCTGCGCTTCGGTGTCGCGTGCTTCCCGGGCACGGATATCAGTGGCCCGGACCTCTTGGCGCGCGCCGATACGGAGGCGGGGTTGGTTGCGGCGGAGTAGGGGCTAGAAGTCCGCTCGCGCGCCCCGGTAGCTCATCGCGGGCGCGGGCATTCCCGCCGTCGCGTGACGAAGAACCCCCGAGAATCGAGGATGGCCGGGTCCTGGGGAAGTCGGCGCTCGGCCCTGCGGCGTTCCACGGGTGGAGTCTGCCGCCGGGACCGCCGGGGGCCGCTCCGGCGATCGTAGAGGATCAGGGTTTCGGGATCGTGGCCGAAGCGGACGCGTAACAGGTCGTAGAGCTCGGTCGCCCCCGCACGGACGATGATCAGTCGTTTGGGCCGAACGATCTCCCCCACTCCACGGGCGATACTCGCCACTACGGCATCCCTCCCCACGCGATAGTCGCCACTAGGGCGTCCCTCTACAGATACGATGTCGTCTCAAATCACGCAGCAGTTTAGGCATGACACGTGCCACAGACCAAAAAGTTAGTAGACATAGGAGTTTGTCGTCTCTGGGAGGGGTACTGTCACGGCCGTCAGCCGGCCAAAAACTGGCCAGTCGCCCAAAAACTAGCCAGTGGCCGGGCTGCGGTACGGGATCAGGTGTTGCGGTAGTTCGTGAATTGGACCGCGATACCGAGCTCGCGGTCTTTCAGCAGGGCGATGATCTGCTGGAGGTCGTCGCGGTTCTTGCCGCTGACCCGCACCTGATCCTCCTGGATGGAGGCCTGCACCCGCAGCTTGGTGTCCTTGATCAGCCGGACGATCTCGCGCGCCTTCTCGATGGGGATCCCCTGCTGCAATGCGATCTTCTGGCGGAGCACGCCGCCCGACGCTTCCTCGACCTTGCCGTAGGACAGCGCCTTGAGCGGCACCCCGCGCTTGTGGAGCTTGGACTGGAGGATGTCGAGCACCGCCTTGAGCTTCATGTCGTCGGGCGCGGTCACCACGAGCTCGGTTTTCTCGAGCTCAACCTCGTTCTTCGTGCCCTTGAGGTCGTAACGGGTCGCGATGTCCCGCCGCGCCTGGTCCACGGCGTTGGTGACTTCCTGCATGTCGATCTTGCAGGCGATGTCGAACGAGTTCTCAGCGGCCATACCCTCGGAGGGGGGCTTCGCCCCCCTTCCGATACCTCCCCCCAGGATTTGCGGCGGCACCGCCGCCGCTCGAACGCGATGATCCAACCACGATTCTAGCGGAGCGGCACGGTCGCCGCACCCTTCGGAGGTACGAACGTGAACAGCGCGTCGTTGAGCCCGGGGTTGACGGTCATCTTGACGAATCGCATGGTGACCGTGTTCTCGAACTGATCGTAGACCACGGCCTTGCGCACCTGCCAGGTCTTGGGCTCGAGCGAGAGGATCAGCCGCGACAGGGTCGGCAGCGCACGCTTCGGCGCAAGATCGAGGACGACGTTACCCTCGGCGTCGCGCGGCTGCGCCATGTTGAGGAACCGCACGCCGAAGTGCTCGCGCAGCCGGCCGAGGCCCGCCAGGAAGCTGCCGGCCGGACCCGCGAGCGCCTCCGGTGCGGGCCCGGCGTTCACCTGGTTCAGCGTCGGCGTGTAGACCCACAGCGTCTTGCCGTCGGACACGATCTCCTGCTTGGTGGGCTCGAGATACTCCCAGCGGATCTTGCCGCCCTTCTTGAGATAGACGCTGCCGCGGGCGGGGATCGTCTGGTTGAGGCTCTTGTTGAACGACGTTTGGTTGAATTCCGCCGACAGGTCGGTCATCTTCCCGTAGGCGGCCTCGATGCCCTGGACGTCGTCGTCGAGACTCTCCGCGCGCGCTATCGCGGGCGCCAGAAGCAGCAGGGCCAGGACGAATGCCAGCGTCTTCATCACCGTTCCACTCTACATGATGATCGAGGCAGGCGCGGCGCCTGCTCGGCGTCGGCCGTCTCGCGCCTACCCGTCAGATGTGTGCGAACCCGCCGGGATTCACTCGCCACGGTCTCAGCGAGCGGCACCGACCGTCATCTCCGATACGATGAGTCGGTAGTCCGACCGCGGCTTGAACGTCATCCGCTTGGAGACCCCGTAGATGACGACTTCCTGGAACAGCTCGAGCCACGGCTTCTCGTCGTGGACCATCCGGGTCGCCTCCGTGTAGAGCTCTTTGCGCTTCTTGGGATCGAGCGAGTAGCGCCCTTGTTCCATGAGGTCGTGGAAGCGGTGGCCGGGCTGGCTGCCCGTCCAGTACCGGCCCGAGAAGCCGTTCGGGTGGAAGAGACGCCACAGGCTGCCGTCGGCGTCGAGCAGCGTGGACTGAGGATTGCCGAGCATCAGGCCATTGACCGGCACCGCGCGCTCGTTGTTCATCTTCTGCCGGCGCGCCATCTCCATCATCTCGACCTTGGCCCGGATGCCGGCCTGCGACCACATGTCCGCGATCGCCTCCAGCAGCTGCTTGTCGTTGACCCTTGCGAACAACGAACTCGAACATCGCCCGCTACGCCCGGACGCGCGACGTCAGCGATAGTCCTCGGCGGCGTCGAGCGGCTCGTAGCCGAGGACGGCCCGCGTGTGCTCGAGATCACGATACCCCCGGCGGTTCCTGGAGGTGACGAAGACCACGTCGAAGCGCACGGTCGGCGGGGCCGTCACGCACAACTCGAGTCCCCGTGCGATGTCGCGCTGGCTGCAGAAGACCGAATATTCGCGGGGCGCCATCGGCCGATCCTCGGCGCTGACGTGGCCGATGCGCACGCAGATCATCGACATGCCGTGGGCCTGGGCGTAGTGGCGCGCCAGCGTCTCGCCCCACACCTTGCTGCAGCCGTACAGTCCGTTCGGCCGCACCGCCGACTCATGAGTCAGCAACGGCCACGTCGCCGCCTCCGGCAAGCGGCCGGCCACCAGATCCCGGTACGGTTGCTCGCGCTCGATCGCGCTCACCGTCGACCCGCTACTCGCGAACACGACTCGCTTGACGCCGGCCTGCCGCGCCGCTTCGTACACGTTGTAGGTCCCGCGCACGTTGACCCGGAGGATGTCCTCGTCCGGCGCCTTGTTGCCCACGGTGGCCGCCAGGTGGACCACCACGTCGACCCCGGCGAACGCGGGCCGGATCGCGTCAAAATCGCCGATATCGGCGCGGTGGCACGGCACCCCCGCCACCGGGCTGCGGTTGAGCGCGCGCAGGTTCCACGCCGTGCCGACGCGCGCGTGGAGCGCGCGCCCGATCAGCCCGCTCAGCCCGGTGACGAGGACGGTGAGGGCCACGTCGCTCAGAGCCCGTGAACGAATCGCGGAGTCGAGGAGCGCCACGGCTTCGCCGGGGCGCTTCCGAGCGTCTGGGGGGTGTGGGGGGCCATGTCGGGGCCCCCCACTCAATCGACGGCCGTGTGCGCGATGTTGGCGATGCGGTCCAGCCGCTCGCTGTGCCACGGGTCCGGCAGCCGGCTGTTGCTGAGGTACGCGAAGGACACCCCGGACTCCGGATCAGCCCAGCAATACGACGTGCCGACACCACCGTGGCCGAACGTGGTCGGCGACGCCAGCGCGCCGAGCCCGCGGATGCTCGGCGTCGTCCCGCGCACGTGGGGCCCGAGCCCACGATGCATCGCCATGCCCATGTAGGAATCGATCCGCTCGTCGGTGAAGTTCCGCGTCACGTAGTGCACCAGGCGCGGCGACAGCAGCCGGACCCCGTTGAGCGTCCCGCCCTGCACGAGCATCTGGTAGAACGCGGCCAGCGCCCGCGCGGTCCCGAAGCCGCCGCCGCCCGGCGACCCGGCGCGCCGGAACGCCGCCGTGTTGTCGGACGCGCGGACGACCTGACGACCGTTGTCGGCCGCGGGCTCGTGCATGTCGATGGCACGCGCGTGGGCCGCGTCGGGCACGCCGACGAACAGATCGTCGCCCAGACCGAGCGGCTCGATGACGTTCTCGCGGATGAAGTCGCGATAGTCGGTCTTGGTCAGCGACTCGATGAGCACGGCCGCCGTCCAGTGCGCGGCGAGCCGGTGGTACTGCACCTGCGAGCCGGGCGTCCACTCGAGCGTGAAGTTGCACACGACGCGGCGCAGGAGGTAGTGATCGGTCGACGCTTCCGCCGGCACGTCCGCGCTCGGGAACCCGCCCTGGTGGCTCAGGAGCTGCAGAATCGTGATGTCGCCCTTTCCGTTCGCCTCGAAGCCGGGCACGTGGGCGGCCACCCGGTCGGTGAACGACAGCATCCCGCGCTCGACCAGCAGCCACACCGCGCACGCCGTGATGACCTTGGTGTTGGAGTACAGCAGCCACAGCGTGTCGTCGCGCGCAGGCGCGCGCTTGGGCTCCGTCCGCGCGTCGCCGAAGCTGGCGAAGAGCGCGAGCTTGCCGCCCCGCGCCATGGCGATCTGCGCGCCCGGGTAGCGCCCCTCCGCGATGTGCCGGGTGATCACTTCTTGAAGTCGATCGAGGGCCCGATCGTTCAGTCCCAGCGACGACGGTTTGGCGAGCTCGAGCGGAAACGCGGTGGCCATGCGACACCTCCGAGAGTGATGCCGGACAGTGTACTTTACCCGGAGGGGGCTGGGATCACTCGATCACGTGGTCGGCCCGTAGCAGCAGGGACGGCGGGATGGTGAGGCCGAGGGCTTTGGCGGTTTTGCGGTTGATGACCAGCTCGAACTTCGTGGGCTGCTCGACAGGCAAGTCCGCAGGTCGAGCGCCCTTGAGGATTTTGTCGACGTAGATCGCGGCCCGCCTCGCCAGGTCTGAATAACTCGGGCCATAGGACATCAGGCTGCCAGCTTGCACGAAATCCCGCACTTCGCACATCGTCGGTACTTGAACGCGAGCGGCGAGACCCGCGATGCGATCGCGTTGATTGAACGAGACTCCGTCGGTGACGACGACGAGCGCCTGCAGCCGCTCACGGCTGATCGTCGAGAACACCGTCTCTAGCTCTTGAGGATTGCGTACGGTCAAGCTCTGGAGGTGCACGTTCAAGAACCGCGCCGCAGACGCCGAGTGCGTCGACGCGAGGGCCGCGTGCGCCGTGGTCGGGTTCAGGAGCAAGCCGACACGACTGACTCCAGGAATGACTTCCTTCAGAAGCTCCAACCGCTTCGCGTACAACTCTGGGGCCAGTGTCGATAACCCGGTCACGTTACCGCCGGGGCGCGCCAGGCTCGTGACGAGCCCTGCCGCGACCGGATCTGGGACCAGCACCATGACGATAGACGTCGTAGGCATGGCTCGTTTGGCGGCCAGGCTCTCGACGTCGCCGGTCGCCACGACCATGTCAACGTGCAGTCGGGCCAGATCAGCGACGAACTCGGGAAGCCGCTCCGGCCTTCCTCCGGCGAAGCGGCGTTCGATGACGACACTCCGTCCTTCGACATAGCCGAGCTGTTCCAGCTGATCCAGGAACGGCACCCAAACATTGAGATTGGGCTTGATGGGGTCCGTCCCTATCGACAGGAGGCCAATCCTGGGAGCATTCTGCGCCTCAGCGCCGAGCGGCGTGGCAACGAGGGCCGAGAGTACGATGAGCGACACGAGCAGGCGGAGCACGCGCAACCGTAGGCCGGCGCCGCGGGCAGGTCAAGCGGGCTCCCTGACGTTCTGGGATGCGGTTGGGAGGACCCGACGCGGAACCGGGCTATCGCCCCCCCTTCCGACGCCGAGATCCCCGTCTGGGAACTACCTGGCGACGCGCGCCGCTGGCTGGAACCGGCGCCCCCGGGTGCGCCGCCGTTCACGCCGGCGCAGCTCGCTGGCGCGACACGCTGGTGGACTGGACGCCGGTGCCACCGGCCGCGTTGGAGCACGTGACACCGGTATCGGCGGCGTGGCGCTGACGATGGCGACGGGCGGCGCCGTCATCGCGAACGCGCGACGGGCGCTCTTCGGGGTCTAGACCGTGTCGCCCCCTCACAGCAGCGGCTCGATGGTCTCCCGGGTTTCCGCCGAGGACACCACCGGCACGATCTCGAAATCGATCAGGTCACCCCACGCGGCGACCCACTGCTGGAGCAGGCGGGCGTCGGCGCACTCCATCACCTGAAAGCACCGATCGAAGTTCGCCTCGATCCAGCTCCCGACGTACGTGAGCCCCTCCGGTGCGCCGCGCCCCTGCTCCCGAAAGCGCCGATACACCGCCCTGGCGTCCCGATTCCTGAACCGCTCGATCACCATGAACAGCATCGATCTCTCCCCGGGTACGATGCCGCCGCGCCCCTGACGGCGTGGCTCAAGGAACGGTGGATGCCGCCAGCCGGCTCATGACGTTGCCGAGGAGCCGCAAGCCGAGGTCGTCGCCGAGCGTCATGATCGATTCCGGGTGGAACTGGACCGCGGCCAGCGGCAACGTGCGGTGCTCGACCGCCATGATCACGCCGTCCTCCGTCTCGGCGCTCACCTCCAGCACGGCGGGCAGCGTCTCGCGAATCGCGAAGAGGGAGTGATAGCGGCCGGCGGTGAACTCGGTCGGCAAGCCTTCGAAGAGCCGCCCGCCCCGAACCCGGATGCGCGAGGCCTTGCCGTGGACCGGCGGATCGAGGACGCCGAGGGTGCCGCCGAAGTATTCCACCATCCCTTGCAGACCGAGGCACACACCGAACGCCGGGATGCGCCGCTGCACGAGCGACTCCATGGTGCCGGCGACGTCGAAGTCGCGCGGGGTGCCGGGGCCGGGCGAGAGCACCACCAGGTGCGGCTTCACGTCGTCGAACGCCTCGGGGGGAAAGCCGGATCGCAGCGTCACGACCTCGGCGCCGGTCTGTCGCAGATAGTTCGCCAGCGTGTGCACGAACGAGTCCTGGTGGTCCACGAGGAGCACGCGCCGGCCGGCGCCGGTGCGCGGGCCGGTGGCGGCGAGACGGCGCTCGACGCCCCGCGGGCGGCGAATCGCGTCGAGGAACGCCGCCGCCTTCAGCTCGGTCTCGGCCTCTTCCGCGTCGGGGTCGGAGTCGTAGAGCAGCGTGGCGCCCGCGCGCACCTCGGCCACGCCGTCCTTCACGCGGATCGTCCGCAAGGTGAGCCCGGTGTTGAGGTTGCCGTCGAAGCCGAGCACGCCGACCGCGCCGCCGTACCAGCCGCGCGCCGAGCGCTCGTGGTCCTCGATGAACTGCATGGCCCACGTCTTGGGCGCCCCCGTCACCGTGACCGCCCACGCGTGGGCGAGGAAGGCGTCGAGCGCGTCGAACTCGGGCCGCAGCCGGCCTTCGACGTGGTCGACGGTGTGGATCAGGCGCGCGTACATCTCGATCTGCCGGCGGCCGATCACCCGCACGCTGCCCGGCACGCAGATGCGCGACTTGTCGTTACGGTCCACGTCGGTGCACATCGTCAGCTCGGACTCGTCCTTGGCCGACGTGAGGAGGGCCACGATCTGGGCGGCGTCGCCGATGGGATCGGCGCCGCGGGCGATCGTCCCGGAGATCGGGCACGTCTCCACGCGATCGTCGTCGACACGGACGTACATCTCGGGCGAGGCGCCCACGAGATACTCCGCCTCGCCCAGGTTCATGAGGAAGCCGTAGGGGGATGGGTTGCGCTCGCGCAGACGGCGGAACAGCTCGGACGGCGGCGCCGGGCACGCTTCAAAGAACGTCCGGCCCGGCACGACCTCGAAGAGATCGCCGCGCTTGAACGCCTCGCGCGCCACGTGCACCACGCTCGCATACTCCCCGGGCTCGTGGTCGCACGGCCGGGCGACCTGCGTGGAGCCGACGTACGGTTCGGCGCCGCCTTCGCGCGGCACGCCCGCCGTGGAGCGGCCGTGCACCTCGAACTCGTAGCGGCGGCGGGTGGCCACTTCCCGCTGGTGGTCGACGACGATAAGCTCGTCAGGAAGATAGAGGACGAAATCGCGCTGGCCGGCCGGACGCTCGAGGCGGAGACGGATCGGCTCGAACTGGAACGCGAGATCGTAGCCGAAGGCCCCGTACAGTCCGAGATGCGGCTCGTCGGCATGGTGGAACAGTGCAATGAGAGCGCGCAGGACGGAGAAGACCGACGGCTGGCGGCTGCGCGCTTCCTCCGCGAAGCGGCCGGCAGGCGCGCGGACCACGCCCTGCAGCGACGCCTCCGTGATCGCGAGATTCTCGACCGCCTCGAGCCCCCGCAACGACTCGGTGACGGCCGGGAGGAGCACGCGGCCACGGGCGTTGAGCGCGTCGACCCGGAAGTCCCGGCCGCGCGCGGTGAGGACGAGCGGCGGGTCGACGAACCCGAGGTCCCAGCGGGTGTAGCGCCCGGGGTACTCGTAGCTGGAGGCGAGCAGGGCGCCCCGATGTGCGTCGAGCGCCTGCACGATGGGCTCGACGGCGTTCGCGACGGGAATGTTGTCGATCGTCCGGTGGACGCGGATGCCGCCCCGGGTTTCGTAGACAGCCGTCATGACGTTGTCTCCTCCATGCGAGGAGCCGACCGGCTCGGGGCGAGGACAAAAAGAAAACCGCCCCGACGGGGCGGCTCCATTCGTCTCTGCGATTGCGCTCGGACGCGCGTGGACGGGGCCGCCCTCAGGAAGCCGGCCACCACCACTGCCACGCCGTGCGCGAGCCGATCGCGATCACGGCGCCGATCCTCTCAGGACCGACCGGGCGTGTCAAGCACGCGTCGGGAAGCCGGGATCAGTCCGCTCGCGTTTGACACCCAGGCCCGCGCCGCCTAGCATCCGGGTTGCCTCACGCGTCCCCGGAGGCAGTACGAGATATTCAGCCGGTGAAGAAGGAGAGCATGTGATGCCGAAATCCGTGCGACGTGTCGCGCTCCTGTCCCTGATCCTCCTCGCGCTCGTCGCGCTGCCGGGCCCCATGGAGGCGCAGCAGCCGCGCCTCGGGATCACGATCAGCGCCTGGTTCATTCCGGCCGCCAACGATCTCTTCAAGCAGATGGTGGCCGAGTGGGCGAAGCAGAAGAACGTCACCGTCGACGTCGAGCTCGTCTCCGAGGGCGACCTCACGCCCAAGTTCACGACGGCGGCGGAGACGGGCGCGGGGCCGGACATCATCCAGGTGGCGAGCCTGGGCCCGCATCTCTTTCCGGACAAGCTCGTCGACGTGAGCGATCTCGTCCCGGCGCTCGAATCGAAGTACGGCCCCATCGCGCAGATCGCCAAGGACGCCGTCGTGGTGCGCGGGAAGTGGCGGGCCATGCCCTTCTACGCGACGCCGCAGGTGCTGACCTATCGCGAGGACATCCTCAAGGAGATCGGCGAGCCGGTGCCCGACACCTGGGAGGACGCGCTCCGCGTCGGCAAGAAGCTCAAGGCCAAGGGCGTCGCGTGGGGCGAGGCGCTCGGGCATTGCCCGGTCGACTGCATCACCACCGTGTACTCGATCCTCTGGGCCCACGGCGCGAAGGAAGTCGAGAAGGACGGCCGCACGATCGCGCTGAACTCCCCCGAGACCGCGAAGGCGCTCGACTTCATCAAGCGCGCCGCCGCGGAGGCGTGGCCGGCGGGCGTCGTCGGCTGGGACAACTCCTCCAACAACCGCGCGTTCCTGGGCGGCCAGCTCGGCATGACCGTCAACGCGGCGACGATCTGGTTCGCGTCCAAGAAGCAGGCGCCGGCCATCTCGGCCTCCATCAACCACGCGCCCATTCCGCGCGGGCCGGCCGCGCGCGCGATCCCGTTCTGGCCGACGTCGCTCGCCGTCTTTGCGCACTCCAAGCAGCAGGCGCTGGCCAAGGACCTCGTCCGCCATCTCACCGATGGTCCGCAGATGGCGCGCTGGCTCGACAGCACGGAGGGCGCGGGCGCCGGCCTCCTCGCCGGGCTCGGCAAGCTCGAGAAGGCGCGCGACCCCAAGTTGGCGGTGGTGCTGAAGGCCATCGAGTGGGGACGGCTGCCGGGGTGGCCGGGCCCGCCGACGCGCGAGTCGGCCGAGGTCCACGCGAAGTACGTGCTGGTCGACATGGCGCAGAACGTGGTGAAGGGCACGCCCATCCCCCAGGCGATCGAGCAGACCGTGACGGAGATGAAGCGGATCTACGGCCAGCGGTAGCGTCGTGAACGGTCGGCGCCGGCCGCGGACTGAACCGCATGCCGTAGGCTCGTGAACGGCGGCACCGGGAGGCTGCTCGCCCGCGATGCGGTGGTGGGGTACCTCTGGGTCACCCCTGCCCTGCTCCTGCTGGGCTCGCTCGTCGCCTACCCGTTCCTGCTCGCGCTCTACTGGAGCCTCACCACCAAGACGGCGGGGATCCCGGGCGTCTTCGTGGGGCTCGACAACTACGTCTACCTGCTGGGCAGCCCGACCTTCCGGCAGACGCTGGCCAACACGTTCGTCTTCACCGCCAGCTCCGTCGCCGCCAAGCTCGTGCTCGGCATGGCGGCGGCGCTCGTCCTCGACCAGACGTTCCGCGGCCGCAACCTCGCCCGCGGCGTCTTCCTGCTCCCGTGGATCGTGCCGACGTCGCTGTCCGCGCTGGCGTGGCTCTGGATCTACGACGACTTCTTCGGCGTCATCAGCCGGGTGGCGATCGACGTCGGGCTGCGCCGCGAGCCGATTCCGTTCCTGAGCGATTCCATCCTCGCCATGTTCGCGGTCGTGCTGGTGAACGTCTGGCGGGGCGTGTCGTTCTTCACCGTCTCCTTCCTGGCCGGCATGCAGGCGGTCGGGCAAGAGCTGTACGAGGCCGCGGAGACCGACGGCGCCGGCGCCGCGCGGCGGTTCTGGCACGTGACGCTCCCCGGCCTGCGCCCGATCCTCGCCGTGGCCACGCTGTTCTCCGTGGTGTGGACGTTCAGCGACTTCACGATCGTCTACATCATCACGCGCGGCGGCCCCGCGAACTCCACCCACCTGCTCGCTACGCTCGCCTACCAGACCGCGATCTTCGGCGGCAAGGTGGGCGAAGGGCTCGCCATCTCGTCGTTCATGTTCCCGCTCCTGGTCCTGGTGATCTTCCTGCAGCTCCACTTCCTCCGGCGGGCCCAGAGCTAGGCCATGGCGGTGCGCCGCGGCGGACCAACCCGCAGGGTGCTCGTGCTCTGGGTGCCGCTCGTGCTGCTGATGGCCTTCACGCTGTTTCCGTTCTGGTGGATGCTGATGACCTCGATCAAGCCGGACACCGAGCTCTACGACGCCAAGCAATCACCGCTCTGGGTCAAGGCGGCGACGGGCGCCCACTACCGCGATCTCTTCACCCAGCTCCCGTTCCTCACCTGGGTCGGCAACAGCCTGCTCGTCTCGGGAACGGCGACGCTCCTGTCGCTCGCGATCGGCACGCTGGCCGGTTACAGCCTGGCCCGGCTGAAATTCCGCGGCGCCACCACGCTGGGCACGATCATCTTCGTGGCCTACCTGGTCCCGACCACGATGCTGTTCCTGCCCCTGGCCTTCGTCGTCCGCTGGCTCGGGCTCTACAACACGCCGTGGGCCCTCATCGCGACGTACCCGACGTTCCTGGTGCCGTTCTGTAGCTGGTTCCTCATGGGCTACTTCAAGACGATCCCGCGCGAGATCGAGGAGTGCGCCATCATCGACGGCTGCTCGCGGGCGCAGGCCCTCTGGCGCATCGTGCTGCCGCTGGCCACGCCGGGCATCCTCTCCGCCGGCATCTTCGCCTTCACGTTCTCCTGGAACGAGTTCATCTACGCGCTCACCTTCGTGCAGTCGCCGTCGTACAAGACCATTCCGGTCGGCGTGGTGGGACAGCTCAGCACGGGCGACGTGCTGTTCTGGGGCAAGCTCATGGCCGCCGCCGTCCTCGGCTCGGTCCCGATCGCGCTGATCTATTCCGCGCTGAGTGGACACTTCGCGGCCGGGCTGACGACGGGAGCCGTGAAGGGTTGAGCACGTTGCGCGAGCCCGCGAAGAGTAGGCGCTGACCAGCGATGGCCTCCAGCCTGCTCATCCGCGATGCGCTGATCCTCACGCTCGACGCGGCGGAGCGCGTGATTCCCTCCGGCTACGTCCTGATCGAGGGCGAGCGGATCGCCGCCGTGGGCGAGGGCACGCCACCGACCGGCCTCGAGGCCGAGCGGATCGTCGACGGCCGCGACCGGCTCGTCGTTCCGGGGCTCGTCAACAGCCATCTGCATTCGTACGAGAACTACCACCGCGGACGGCTCGACAACCTTCCGCACAACGTCTGGATGATCTACGCGCGTCCACCTCTGGGCGGCCTCCCTCTTGGCCCCGAAGACGTCTATCTGCGCACGATGCTCGGATGCCTGGAGATGCTGCGCAGTGGCGTCACGATGGCCGTGGACGACTTCGTGCACGTGCCCGCGACCAACCGGGAGTCCGTCGAGGCCGTGATGAAGGCCTACGACGACGTCGGGCTTCGCGCCGTCGTCACCGCGACCGTCGTCGACCGCCCGTATCACCGGACGCTGCCGTGGGCGGACGAGGTCTTCCCGCCCGCGCTGCAGCAGGAGTTCGACGCGCGCCCGCGCCTGACCGTCGCCGAGGCGCTGAGCTTTGCGCGCTGGGGCCTCGATCGCTGGGGTCCCGGGTCGCGCGTGCGGTTCGCGCTCTCGCCCTCGGCGCCCCAGCGGTGCACCCGCGCGCTGCTGGACGCGCTCGGCGCGTTGCAGCGCGAGACGGCCGCGCCGCTGATCGTCCACGCCCTCGAAACGAGGCTGCAGGCCGTGGCCGGTCCGCTGATGTACGGCAAGTCCATGGTCGCCTACCTCGACGAGGTTGGACTGCTCCGACCCGAGACGGCCGTGGTCCACGCCGTGTGGGCCGACGCCGACGACGTCCAGCGCATCGCGGCGGGCGGCGCGACCGTCTTCCACAACCCGTCCAGCAACCTCAAGCTCGGCAGTGGGATCGCGCCGGTGCGCGCGCTGCTACGGGCGGGCATCCGTGTCGGCATCGGCACCGACGGCATGGGCAGCAACGACGCGCACAACCTGTTCGAGGAGATGCGGTTGGCCGGGCTCGTCGGAAAGGTCGTGTCCGAGCGGTACGAGGAGTGGATCACGGCCGCCGAGGTGCTCCACATGGCCACGCAGGGACCGCTCCGCTTCGCCGGACTGGACGGCGCGCTCGGCGCGGTGGAGAGGGGCCGGCTGGCGGACTTTGTCGTCCTGGATCTCGCCACGATCCCGTTCACGCCGTTGCACGACCCCATCCGTCAGCTCGTCTACAGCGAGCGCGGCGCGTCGGTGCGAACCGTCGTCGTGGGTGGGCGCATCGTGATGGACGACGGTGTGATCCGGACGGTCGACGAGAGCAAGATGCTGGAGCGGATCAGAGAATCCGCGGCACGCGCCCAGGCGGCGGGCGAGGCGGGCTGGCGCCGGTCGCAAGAGCTCGAGCCGTACTTCGCGGAGATCTATCGCCGGGCGGCGAGCGCGCCGTTGAGTACGCCCGCGCGCGTGCTGTGGGACTGCATGTGAGAAGGGAACAGTGAGGCCGCAGGGAGACGGACCGAGAATACTGAGGACCCAGGGAGAAGACAGGATGGGCATGCTGGAGGACGCGTTCGGGTACGTCGACGACAAGACGGTGGCCGACTGCACCATGGACCTGGTCAACATTCCCAGCCCGACGGGTGGCGAGCGCGCCGTCGCCGAATACCTGGCCGACCGCTTTCGCGCCGTCGGGCTGCAGACGCGGCTTCAAGAGGTCGAGGCGGAGCGCTTCAACGTCTACGGCGTGCTCCCGGGCACCGGCGGCGGACCTACCTTGATGTACTGCGGCCACCTCGACACGACGTTCGGCGGCGACGAGGAAGGCATCCGCGATCTCGGTCCCGGCTATCAACCGCACGCGTTCCGCGAGGGCGACTGGATCTTCGGCATGGGCGCCTACAACATGAAGAGCGGGCTCGCTTCCGCCGTCGTCGCCGTCGAAGCGCTCGCGCGCGCCGGCGCGCGACTCAAGGGCGACGTCATGCTCGCCGGCGTGGTCGGCGAGACCAGTCACGCCGAGGTCGCACGCTACCAGGGCCGGCGCTATCGGGGCTGCGGCGTCGGCGCGCGCTTCATGGTCACCAACGGCATCGCGGCCGACATGGCGATCATTCCCGAGCCCACGGCCAACCGGATCTCCGTCGTCTCCGGCGGGTACGTCTACGCGCAGATCATGACGCGCGGCAACCCGGGCGCGACGTACAAGCGCGGCGGAACGACGATCCAGGTGAAGCCGGCCGCCGACGCCATCGACAAGATCTTCCCGGTGATCGACGCCATCAAGGCGTGGGCGCCGGGTTACATGGCGCGCACGCGCTACCACGGCCAGGAGGCGACCAACGTCTCCATCATCGCCATCGAGGGCGGCCTGCCCTTCCGCCCCACCAAGCTGTCCGCGTTCTGCCGGCTCTACGTCGAAGTCGACACGATGCCGGGCCAGTTCAACGTCGACGTGATCGAGGAGATCAAGGGCGTGCTCGCCGAGGTACGCGCGCGCGATCCCGAGCTGACGACTGAGCTCGAGATCGTCCAGACCGCGCTCGGCGCCGACGTGTCGGCGGAGGAGCCGGTCGTTCGTTCGCTGGCGGCCGCGCATCAAGAGATCCACGGCCAGGCGGCCGAGGTGACGTGGGACGGCTGGCACGCCGACACCGCGGCGCTCACGCGCGCCGGCATCCCGGCGATCTGCTACGGGCCGCAGGGCCGCGCGCGCGGCGGTGGCTCCGGGTACTACCCGCGCGAGGGCGAGCAGGCAAGCGTGGAGGACTTGATCAAAGGATCGCGGGTCTTCGTGCGGACCGCGATCGATCTCGGGATGCGTCCTCGTGCCGAGGTCCGAGCCGCCGCGCGGGGCGGGACAATCGTTCCTTGAATGACCCGTTGCCTACAGCACCATGGGGTTCGAGAGGGTGACACGTGAAGAAGAAGACCAACTGGGATCGATACTACAAAGAGCAGCTCGAGGACCTGACAACCGGTCGGTTGGTCAAGGAAGAGCTCAAGGCCCTCAACGTCGGCGTGCAGCTTGCGCGACTACGTGAAGAGCGAGGACTTACCCAGACACAGCTCGCGGCCAAGGTCGGAATGAGCTCGCCGAATATCTCGAGGATCGAAAGCAACCCGGGCCAGAATCTCACGCTGCAATCGCTCGTGAAGCTGTTCGGTGCACTCGACTGCGATGTCGTCATCGCGCCCCGCAGGCGGCGCTCTCGCAGTCGACGGGGCAGTGCCTCAGTTTGAAAGGCCAGCGATTTCGGCCAGCGACCAAACGTGATCGGCGATCCCCGCTTCCATGGCCGGGGTCACGCGCAGCGTCTTGTGAATCCGCCCGAAGTTGTAGTGCATGTAGTGCAGGGCGATCATCGCCTTGTGATTCTCTACTTTCTTGGAGAACGCATTGGTCAGCCGCGTGAAGCGCCGCATGCTCATCCGCATCGTGAGGTTCTCGCGCTCGACGTAGCTGGTGCTGACGTATCGCTCGTCGGGGTGGCCGGTGATCGCTTGCTTCCGCGAGCCAGTGCAGACGGCCGGGCTATAGCGCCGTTCGGCCGGCGCGCTCTTGCCTGAGTCGCCCTTGTACACCTTGACCAGCATCGCGTAGTCGATCGCGTTTCCAAACGCGCCCTCGACGGCTTCTAGACAAACCCTGTGGCCGTCTGTGCCGAGTTGGACGCGCGTGGCCAGGCGATCGGCCAGATCAGCGATGAAAGCACACGCCGTGAAGCCGTCACGGCGTCCTACGGCCCACGAGGGGACCAGCTTGGTATCGGCGTCGATCGCCACCCACGTCCACACATCGCCGTAGCCCCATTCGCCCTTGTGGGCCTCGGGGACGTTCTTGGCCTTCGCGTACACGAACGACCAAATCTCATCGCACTGGATGTGCTTGCATCGGAGATTGCGCAACGCCTCGTCCTGGTATTCCTCGCACGCGGCGCCCACGTCGACCATCAGCTTGGTGACCGTGTTGAGGGACACGTCTGCCCGCCGGCTGGCGGCACGAAGGCTGGAGCCTTCCGCCAGCAGCCCGATGATCTGGGCGCGGCGCTCAAGGGGAAGTCTGTTCATGACCCGGATCATAGTGGCTCTTTCTGACTTCATCAAGCATAAAGTTTAGTTACAGACTAGCTCCCGGGACGACCTGAGTAAACTAGGTCATTGACAAAATCTAGTGGGCGCGTTTAGGATCGACCCCAGTCATGGAGGTGCGGTTCGGGAGTGACTCCCTGCGGCGCCTGGAGACGGACCCAGCTTATGACGGCGGGTACGCCGAAGCCATCGCAAAGCGTATCGAAGGCGGATTCGGTTCATTAAGCAAGCGCCCGACGAACGGGACCTCTACAAGATGAACTCGCTCAACTTTGAGCGCCTGAAGGGTAACCGGAACCACCAGTACTCCATGAGGCTCAACGACCAGTGGCGGTTGATCCTGGAATTTGCGGGCGCGGCCCCTAACAAGTCGGTCGTGGTGGTCGGGATAGAGGATTACCACTGAGAGAGGATACGATGACGACGATCCCCGTGGCGGTTCCTCCCGGAGACATCCTCAAGGAGGAGTTGGAGGCGCGCGGCTGGTCTCAGGTGGAGTTTGCCGAGATTATCGGCATGTCTCCACGTCTCGTCAGCGAGATCATCTCCGCGAAGCGCGCCATCACTCCGGCGACAGCTAAGGCCATCGGTGCAGCATTCGATACAAGCGCACAGGTCTGGCTGAACCTTGAGGCGGCATACCAGCTCGACAAGGCGGGCCAAGACGATGGTTCTGTATCCCGCCGCGCGCGCCTCTATCGGCTCGCGCCAGTCAAGGAGTTGATCCGCCGCCACTGGGTGCAACCATCGGACGACATCGAAGCACTCGAAGGCCAGCTTCTTGATTTCTTCGAGACGGACTCCCTTGATCGGGAGCCCGTGTTTAAGGGGTACGCAGCGCGGGCATCCGGCCCCTATAACTCCGCACGGCGAGCTTGGCTGTTCCGGGCGCGCAAACTTGCGCCAGCCATTCAGGTCAAAGCGAAGTTTTCAGACGCGCGTTGGACGGAAGCCATGGCGAAGCTAAAGGCATTGGTGCATGCGCCTCAAGAGACTCGCCACGTCCCGCGCATCCTCTCGGATGCTGGTATCCGCATGCTCCTTATTGAGCCTCTGCCTCACACCAAAATCGATGGCGTGTGCTTCTGGCTTGAGAACGACGAACGCCTCCCGGTCGTCGTGGTTTCGCTTAGATATGACCGCGTTGATTGGTTCTGGCACACGCTAATTCACGAGATGGTTCATGTGAAAAGCCGGCATGGACTGCATGGCAATATCCCTCTCGACATCGACATCTTTGAGCAGACCGATGAACAGGAGAAAGCGGTAAACGCCTCAGCCGCCAATATTCTGGTCGATCGCGCCGCGCTCGACAATTTCGTAGCCAGAGTGTCCCCGATGTACTCAAAAGAGAGGATTCGTGGCTTCGCAACGCGCCTCGGCGTTCATCCCGGCATCGTCGTAGGGCAACTTCAGCATCGTGGCCCCGCGAACGGCGGCGTCCTTTGGACGCATAGCCGCGAGATGTTGGTTCCGGTGCGTCAGCACATCACCGGGTCGGCGTTAACGGATGGGTGGGGCCACGTAGTAACCACTCACAACTAGGGGGCTGTAGGGATGGCGACGGTCTACACGAAACAGATGCAGCGCATCGTCAACCGGTATATCGACGCGGGGCAGAAGTGGCCTGCGACGGCACAGCAGATCGCGAAATGGGCTGTTGCTCACAAGCTGTGGGTACCGCAGCCCTCGACGGTCGTTGCTCAGTGCGCCGACCATCTGGCTCGGGCAATGCGAGAGGAGTACATCACCGATCCGCAAGGCCGCGCCGTTCGCGCCAAGCACGCAGCCCGCGTCGAGGAAAACGGGGAGCAGACGACGCTATGGGCCGATATTCGCACGGCGCCGCGCAAGCACATGGAGCTCGCGTTCCGCCAGCGGCGCGGACAGATTCTCGGCGAGTGCAAGCAGTTGAAGTCTGACGTGGACAGCTACAACCAGAACGCCTCGCTGGGTCGGCCTATCCCGATGATTTTCGACTTCACCGACGATTTGGCGGAGATGGAAGCGCTAGCTTCCTAATCCGGGGCATAGGCCCCCCTAACCACAAGGAGGAACGGCGGCATATGGCGAGCCAGGACCGCGAAAGCACACTCAAGGGACGCGACGCGAAGACCGGGCAGTTCATTCCGGTGAAGGAGGCGCGAGAGCGCCCGAACACCACGGTGGTCGAGAGGGTGCCGCTTCCCGGGAAGGGGAAGGGCTAATTATTCTTTCCGCAGCACCGTCAGCTTCACTATAGAGGCCGTTGGGGATCGTCAGGTCCCCACAGCCGATTAGTACCGCCTCGCCGTTCTTCTCCATCCCGATGTGCGGAACGATGATCTTGCAGTCTTTGTTCTCGGACAGCAGCCAGCCTACCGATCCGCAGTAGAGCGGTTCCGCGGCGCGGCCGATCCGGTCAACGGCCCCACCGGGCGCGTGCAGCCTTCTTGGCAATCGCCTGTCGCTTCTTCGGGGACAGTTTCTTCGCCCTGGCCTTTCCGCCCTTCAACCCGCCCTTGCGGCGCGCCTCGGTCGCTGGCGTGTCCGGCGCCTTCTGCGAGTCGTTCGGGCGCTCGCCCGTCGTGATGTCCAGGATCAGCTTGGCGAGCTGGTTCGGGTCACGCGGTCGCGGCGGTCGCTTGGCCATGGGCGAAGTATCGCACGCTGGCGCGTGCCCGGGATTCACGGCCGAATTTCAAACTGAACCACTACCAGCCCATGAGTGGCGCCGGGAATATGGAACGGACTACTTCCCCACCTTCGCGAGGTACTCCGGGCCCACGAGGACTTCGCGGGGCTTGGCGCCGTCGCCGGGGCCGATGATGCGATCCTGCTCCATCATGTCGATGAAGCGCGCGGCCTTCGGATAGCCCAGGCGCTGGCGGCGCTGCAGGAACGAGATCGACGCCTGGCGTTGGCCGATGACGAGCCGCACGCAGTCCCAGTAGAGGTGGTCGCGCTCCGCCGGCGAATCGCTCGCGGCGGCCTCGGCCTCGTCGGCGGTGGGGATCTCCTCGTAGACGGCCTTGCCCTGGCCGCGCAGGAACTCGCAGATGGCCTTGACCTCGTCGTCCCCGACCCAGGCGCCGTGCACGCGCATCTGCTTGTTGGCGCCGGGCGGGACGAAGATCATGTCGCCGCGGCCGAGGAGCTGCTCGGCGCCGTTGGAATCGAGCACGGTGCGCGAGTCGACCTTGGAGGCCATCTGGAAGGCGATCCGCGTGGGGAAGTTCGCCTTGATGAGGCCGGTCACCACGTCGACCGACGGCCGCTGGGTGGCGATGATCAGGTGGATGCCGACGGCGCGCGCGATCTGGGCCAGCCGCACCAGCGCGTTCTGCACTTCGCCGGCCGAGACCATCATGAGGTCGGCCAGCTCGTCGATCACGACGACCCAGTAGGGCAGCCGCGCCTCGGGCGCGACGGCCTTGTTGTAGCCCTCGATGTTGCGGACCTGCTTGGTCTGCAGCTCCTTGTAGCGCTCGTCCATCTTGCCGACGATCCAGCGCAGGCGCGCGGAGGCCTCGCGGGCGTCGGTCACGACCGGCGAGAGCAGGTGCGGAATCCCCTCGTACACCGACAGCTCGAGGCGCTTGGGATCGATCATGAGGAAGCGGACTTCGGCCGGCGTCATCTTGTAGAGGATCGAGCAGATCATCGCGTTGAGCCCGACCGACTTGCCGGTGCCGGTGGCGCCCGCGACGAGCAGGTGCGGCATGGCCGCCAGGTCGGACACGACCGGCCCGCCCGTGACGTCCTTGCCGAGGGCGAGCGGCAGGCGACGCCGCGTTTCGGCGAAGTCTGTCGAGGCGAAGATCTCGCGCAGGTAGACGAACGCCGCTTCGGCGTTCGGCACCTCGACGGCGACGGTGCCGCGGCCAGGGATGGGACCGACGATACGCACGGCCGAGGTCTTGAGCGAGAGCGCGAGGTCGTCGGCGAGGTTCACCACGCGGCTGATCTTGATGCCGGCCGCGGGCTCGAACTCGTACGAGGTGATGATCGGGCCGGGGCTCACCTGCACGATGCGCCCCTCGACCTCGAAGTCCTGGAGCTTCTTGCGCAGCGTCTCCGCGTTCTCCTGGAGAATTTCCGTCGGGATCCCCGTCTCCGTCTGCGGAGGCGCTTGCAGCAGCCCGAGCGCCGGGAGCTGGAACGCCGCCGCACCACCGGTGCCGAAGTCGAACGTCTCCTGCCACGCGAGGCTCTCACCGCCGCCACTGCGCCGGCGGGGCTCCACCACGACT
Source organism: Methylomirabilia bacterium (assembly GCA_041492755.1). Classification (GTDB taxonomy): domain Bacteria; phylum Methylomirabilota; class Methylomirabilia; order Rokubacteriales; family CSP1-6; genus JBGPXN01. Next base: position 22,519 of record JBGPXN010000040.1, read on the forward strand.
GGCGGAGGCGGCGCTTCGACCACGGGCTCGTCCAGCAGCGCCACCGCGGCCATCTCGGACTCGAGAATCGCCGACGCGGCCACGGATTTGGCCGCCCGCGCAGGGCGAGCGCTGCCGCGCTGCCGGTGCAAGCGCGCCAGGCGCGTGCTCGCGAGCCGCGCCACGGCGCCAAACGAAGCCTGGGTGACGAAGAGCAGGCCGATCGGCACACCCGCGAGCAGCACGAGCCACGTCCCGGCGCCACCGAGCGCCGCGCGCAAACCCTCGCCGATCGTCCAGCCGACGACGCCACCGGAGTGCACGCGCTCGACGGCCGGCGGGCCGATGGAGTCGGAGATCTGCGCGAGCAGTCCGGTCGCGCTCATGAGGAGCAGGGGGAAACCAACGAGCGGCGGCCAGCCACGCGGCACGAGCGGCCGCGCGAACGCGCTCAGCGCGACGACGCCGAGGAGCAGCGGGAACAGGAACGCCGCGTAGCCGAACGCCTGGAAGAGCGCCCACCCGAGCCACGCGCCCACGGGTCCCGCGGGCGACGACTGCTCCGCCATCGGCAGCGCGGGCTCGTACGCGACGAGCGCGACCGCCCCGAAGCCGGCGAGCACGAGCATCGCGATGGCCTTCACCTCGCGCAGCCAGCGGTGCTGTTCCTTGCGCTTGCGGGCCCGGCCGGGCCGGTCGTTGGAGACGGTCGTCGTCGGCATCAGACCTCCAGCACGATGGGAAGGACCACCGGCTTGCGCCGGAAGCGCTCGTTGATGAACTGCCGCACGGTGATGCGCACGCGCAGCGCGGTGGCCGCGCGGTCGCGGACCTCGCCGGGATCGCGCGCCGCGAGCGCGGCCACGATCGCCGCGCGCAGCTCCTCGAGCAGCGGCTCGCTCTCCTTGACGTAAATGACCCCGCGCGAGGCGATCTCCGGTCCCGCGACCACGGCACCGCTCGCATCGACGGCGAGCGCGACGGTCATGAGCCCATCCTGGGAGAGCACCTGACGCTCGCGCAGGACCGCGGCGCCGACGTCACCGATGCCGGTGCCGTCCACCAGGATGCGACCGGCCGGATAGCGGCCAACCACGCGCGCGGCCGTCTTGGTCACCTCGAGCCCCATGCCGTTCTCCATGAGGAAGACGCGATCGGGACCGAGGCCAACGCTCCCGGCCAGCCGCGCGTGACCGAGCAGGTGACGGTACTCGCCGTGCACGGGCACGAAGTAACGCGGCCGCGTCAGGTTGAGCATGAGCTTGAGATCTTCCTGGCTCGCGTGCCCGGACACGTGGACGAAGGCGTTGTCCTCGGTGAGGACTTCCGCCCCGGCCCGCAGCAGCGCGTTCACCACCCGGCCGACCGTGCGCTCGTGCCCGGGAATCACGCGCGCGGAAATGATGACGAGATCGTCGCGCTCGATCTGCACCGCCTTGTGCTCGGCCGCCGCCATGAGCGAGAGCGCCGAGTTCGGCTCGCCCTGGCTGCCCGTGGAGAGGATGGCCTGCCGCCACGGGGGCAACGCGGCCACGTCCTCCAGCGGGCGAATCACGCCGTCGGGCACGCGCAGATAGCCAAGCTCCTCCGCCACCGCGACGTTGCGCTGCATGCTCATGCCGAGCAGCGCGACGTGCCGGTCGTGCTCGGCCGCGAGCGCCAGCACCTGCTGGATGCGGTGGATGTGGCTCGCGAACGTCGCCACGATGATGCGCCCGGTGGCGTGGGCGAAGCGCTCGCGCAACGCCTGGCCGACGTCGCTCTCCGAGCGCGTGTGGCCGGGCCGCTCGGCGTTGGTGGAGTCGGAGCACAGCACGAGCACGCCCTGCTCGCCCAGTTCCGCGAAGCGCCGGTAGTCGGGCCGCTCGCCGTCGATCGGGCTCGGATCGAGCTTGAAGTCGCCCGTGTGCACGATCGTCCCCACCGGCGTCTCGATGGCGAGCCCGATCCCGTCGGCGATCGAGTGCGTCACGCGGATCGGCTCCACACGGAACGGGCCCAGCTCCAGCCGGTCGCGCGGGCGCATCGGACGCAGGTCCGCGGTCTCGAGCATCCCGTGCTCGCGCAATCGTTCGGCGACGAGCGCCAGCGTCAGCGGCGTGCCGTAGATGGGGACCGGCGCCACCCGCAGCAGGTAGGGCAGCGCGCCGATGTGGTCCTCGTGACCGTGGGTGAGGACGACGGCGCGGAAGCCATCACGCTTGGCGAGCGCGTACGAGAAGTCCGGGATCACGTAGTCGATGCCCGGCATCTCGTCGGGATCCGGGAACATCACCCCGCAGTCCACGGCGATCAGCTCGTCGCCGAACTCGACCAGCATCATGTTGAGGCCGATCTCGCCGAGGCCGCCGAGGGGAATCAGGCGGACGGCCGGCTCGGTCGGGGGGTGCGGAGACTCCACGAGAACTCCTTTCGCTACGCGGTTGAATCGTAGCACCCGCCCCCAGGGCGCCCGAAGTTTTGGGGTCGGACGGAGTCAGCGCGCGAGGGACGTGGCCGGTGCCGGAATGGCGGCCGCCCCGTCGAAATCGACGGCCGTGGTGTTGCCCCCGCTGACCAGGACGCCGACCCGCTCACCGGGCGCCGGCACGTACGCGCCGCTCACCAGCGCGGCCAGGGCGGCTGCCCCTCCCGGCTCGGCGACGACCCGCAGCGCGCGCCACAGCGCCTGCTGGGCATCGCGGATGGCGCCGTCGCTCACGAGCACGACCCGCTCGACGTACGCCTGCGCGATCGGAAACATCAGTGCGCCCACCCGGCGAGGGGCCAGCGAGTCCGCGGCGATGCCGCCGGTGGCGGCGTCGACCGGTCGTCCGGCGCGCAGCGCGGCCGCGAGCGTGGGCGCCTCCTCCGGCTCGACACCCACCACTTTGATCCGGCCCGCGTACCAGGCCGCGATGCCGCCGATGAGCCCGCCACCGCCGACGGCCACCAGCAGGGTGTCGAGCACGGGCGCCTGCGCAGCCAGCTCCATGCCGAGGGTGCCCTGGCCCAGCAGGGTCTCGGCCTGATCGAACGCATGCACCGCCATCGCGCCCGAGCGGGCGATCCACGCTTCGCTGGCCGCGAGGGCGTCCGCGTAGCGCTCGCCCTCGACGACCAGCTCCGCGCCGTACTCGCGGATGCGCTGGATCTTGGCCGGCGAGGAGACCGTGGGCACGAAGATCTTTGCGCGCACGTGCCGTCGCATCGCCGCGTAGGCGACGGCGGCTCCGTGGTTACCACCCGACGCCGCCACCACGCCCGCCGCCGGAACCGGCCGCATCAAGATATTCGCGAACGCGCCCCGGGCCTTGAACGATCCCGAGTGCTGGAGCTGCTCGAGCTTGAGCACGAGCGGAAAGGACGCGAGCCCGAAGTCCGCCCCGTTCAGGGCGACCACCGGGGTGACCCGCACGTACGGCGCGATGACGTCCCAGGTCGCTTCGATGCGGTTCCGGTCGATGACGGTGGTCACGGCCCTGCCTCCTTTTCGTGGATCTTGACACGTACTTGGTCAGCAGTGGATCTTCTACAAGCGCGACGAGAAGCGCATCGCCGCCGTGAAGCGCGCCTTTCAATCCGCCTGGTAGCGCGCACCGACCCGCGCGCCCGACGCGCCACCCTGCCCTCGATGGAGGCCATCCGATGACGTTCGACGATCCGAGCATCCAGCAGTTCCTGGTCACCAAGGACGTCATCGTGCTCGCCACCGTGGGCGCCGACGGCGCGCCGCTGGCGACGCCGATGTGGTTCCTGCACGATCCAGCGGCGGTGACGATGATCAGCGTCGACGCGACGCAGAAAGTTCGCAACCTGCGACGCGACCCGCGGGTCTACGTGGTCGGCGAGGCCGGCACGCGCGGAGACGTCCGCGGCGTGGCCCTGCGCGGGCGCGCGGAGTTTCTGTCCGACTCGCCGGAGCGCCGGGCGCTGACGACGCGCCTGCTCGACAAGTACCACCCCGATCTCGAGCGCCTGTGGGGCGGCCGCGCCATGCCGGCCAACCGCGTCATGTTCCGCATCGTGCCGGCGCACGTGCACGCCTGGGGTCTGGACCGGGGCTGCGCGGTTTGACACCCTCCGCTGCTCGGACATAGGATCGACGGCCATGGCCCCGCTCGCGCTCACCCTGGCCTGCTTCGATTACGACCGCACGCGCGCGCTCAAGACCGGCGCGGTGCGGCCCGACGGTGTCGAGCTGAACGTCGTGAACCTGAGCCCGGAAGACATGTTCTACCGGATGGCGCGCTTCCGGGAGTTCGACGTCTCCGAGCTGTCGCTCTCGACCTACACCGTGCTGCGCGGGCGCGGCGAGCCGCTGGTGGCCATCCCGGTGTTTCCCTCGCGCATGTTCCGCCACTCGTCGATCTACGTGGGCGCGAACGCCGGCATCCGCGAGCCCCGCGATCTCGCCGGCAAGCGGGTGGGCATCCCGAAGTACCACATGACGGCGGCCGTCTGGATTCGCGGGATGCTCGAGGACGAGCACGGCGTGGCGCCCAAGGACATCCGGTGGTTCGAGGGCGGCGAAGGTGCCCGCGTGAAGGAAGTCGACATCACGTTCCCGCCGGAGCTGCCGCACGAGACGGTGCCGGGCAACCGCAATCTCGGCGACATGGTCGCCGCCGGCGAGCTCGACGCCTACATCGGTGCGCGGAAGCCGGCCGCCGTGGCCACCGGACGGGTGCGGCGGCTCTTCGAGGACTATCGTCGCGTCGAGCGCGCGTACTACCAGAAAACCGGCATCTTCCCGATCATGCACACCGTCGTGCTGCGCGAGGAGCTGGCGCGCCAGCATCGCTGGCTCCCGCGCGCCCTGTTCGACGCGTTCCTTGCGGCCAAGCGGCTCGCCTACCAGCACCTGAACGAGATGCCCGCGCTGCCGTACGCCCTGCCCTGGCTGATGGCGGAGACGGAAGAGACGCAGGCGCTCATGGGCGACGATCCGTTCCCGTATGGCGTCGCGCGCAACCGCAAGACGCTCGAGACGCTGGCCGGGTACACGTTCCGCCAGGGGCTCGCCCCGCGGCGGCTGACCGTCGAAGAGATGTTCTGGGAGACGACGCTGGGGACGTAGAGCGAGGCGCGCTACGTCCCGCCGCCGGCGAGCGGCCGCATCTCCGCGGGCTCGGACGTATCGGGATGTAGCGTCTTCGACACGATTCGCGTGGTGACTTCTTCCAGATATCCGGACAGCACCGCGTTGACCTCGTTGAACTCCGGCCAGAGCGTCTCGTCGACGAATCGCTTCGGCGCCTTCACCATAATCGTCTCGCGGTGCTGGCCGGGATAGCGGTAGGGCGACAGCTCGTAACGACGCAGGAGCGCCAGGAACAGGCGGCGCGCCCACGGATCGCGGATCGAGAACTTGTGCTCGATCGGCGGCGCCTCCCGCTGGAAGGTCCGGAGCCGCGCGAGGATTCGCTCCCGCGCCGCCGCCGCGGCCGACTTCTCACCCGCGGTCGCCGCGCCGGCGAACAACGCTTCGATCCGCTCCAGCTTCTCGGCCAGCCGCGCTTCGTCCATCATCAGCTTCGGTCAGCCTCCGTCGCCGAGCCACTCGAACAGTTGGCCCGGCGGGAACGGGACGCCCAGCGCGCGGGCGAAGATGCCGTAGACAAGCGCGAAGCACGCCAGCGCCAGGACGCCGCTGAGCACCCACCGCTCGCGCGCCGCGAGCTTCAGATAGAGGAAGGTCGTGACCAGCGTGGCGAGGGAGAATCCGACCAGCCACAGCGCCACCCAGAACCCGGCGATCCAGCCACAGATCTCGCGACGCCGGCGCGCCGCCACATCGGCAGGCACGTCGGGACCGGCCTCGGCGACCGGATCCGCGACCGACGGCCGCCGACCGGTGATATCGCGCGCGAGCTGAAGGACCGCCAGCGCGAGCCCCGGGATCGCGATCGCCCAGGGGAAGAGTCCGGCGCGCACGTTGAAGCTGCGGCTCTGCCAGAGCGCCAGCGCGAACGCCGCGACGATCACGACGCTGAACGCCGTCGCGCCGTCGAGCTGCAGCCGCCGACGCGTCACGCGGGCGGCCGGCGGCGTGCGGCGCGCTACGGCCGGCGCGGTGGCCCGCCGGCGCCACTCGCTCAGGAACGGCCAGAGCAGACCGCCCACGATGAGCGCGAGCAGCACGAGCACGCCAGGTCGCGCCAGCCAGCCCAGACCGTAGTTGTCGACGGAGAGGAACAGCTTGTTCTCCGCGAGCGGGCCGAGCACGAGACCCAGCAGCAACGGCGGACGCGGCCAGCCGAACTGCGCCATCACCCAGCCCAGCGCGCCGAACACGAGCACGACCAGCACGTCGGCGAACACGTTCTTCTCGGCGAACGCGCCGACGGCGATCAGCACGAGGATGAACGGGGTCAGCAGCGTGCCGCGGATGCGCGTGATGCCCACAAGCTGCCGGAGAAACAGGAAGCACAGGGCCACGGTGATCACGTTGGACACCACGATCGTCCAGACCATCGACAACGTGACCACGAGATGCCCGCGCGGAGGGGGCGTCAGCATCGCGGGCCCGGGCACGAGGCCCTGGATGAGGAACGCGCCCATGAGGATCGCCATGGTGACGCTCGCGGGAACGCCGAAGGCCACGGTGGTGACGAGGCTGCCGCCGAGGGTCGAGTTGTTGGCGGCGCCGGGGCCGAGCACACCTTCCACCGCGCCTTTGCCGAATCGCTCACGATTCGGCGAGCTCTGGACGGCGTGCGCGTACGCGAGCCACTGCGTGGTCGCCGCGCCCATGCCGGGAATGATGGCGACGAAGGTACCGATCGCGCTGCAGCGGAGCACGAGCTGCCAGTGGCGAAAGGTGTCGCGCACGCCCTGGCCGACGCCGCCGAGGCGGCCGACGTCGACCTTGGCGATGCTCGAGCCCTGCACGGCGAGATCGATCAGCTCGGGAATGGCGAAGAAGCCGATGGTCACCGGGACCAGGCCGATGCCGTCCCAGAGGAAAAGCTGGCCGAACGTGTAGCGCTGGATGCCGGACACCGGATCGAGTCCGATCGTCGCCAGCCACAGGCCGAGCGCCCCCGCCACGAGACCTTTCAAGAGCGCTTCGCCGCTCAGGGCCGCCACGAAGGTGATCCCGAGCAGCGCGAGCATGAAGAACTCGGGCGAGCCGAACGTGAGCACGAGCGGGCGGACGATCGGGATGGCCGCGACCAGCACGAAGGCGCCGAAGACGGCGCCGATCAGCGAGCTCATGATCGCCGCCCCGAGCGCGCGCCCGGCTTCGCCGTTCTTGGCCATGGGATGGCCGTCGACGATGGTCGACGCGGTCGTCGGCTCCCCCGGGATGCCGAACAGGATGGAGGTGATGTCGCCCGTCGTGTTGGTGACCGCGGCCATCCCGAGCAGGAAGGCGAACGCCTCGACGGGCGACATCTTGAAGATGAAGGGCAGCATCAGCGCGAGCGTCGTGGGACCGCCGAGGCCGGGCAGGATGCCGACGGCGAAGCCGATGGCGATGCCGACGAGCATCAGACCGAAGGCGGGCCAGGTGAAGACCTGGATCAGCCCGGCAAGGAACGCGTCGCCGAACCCGGCTATTTGAGGATGCCCTTGAGCCTGGCGCCGATGGCCGGGTCGAGCTTGAAGAGGTCCAGGACGAGACGCTGCAGCTCCTCGCCGCCGATGGGATCGATGCCGAGGTTCGCGCGCTGGGCGTCCGCGACGAATTCCCCATCGCGCAATGTCGCCAGGAACGCCGTCCGCAACGCCTGCACGCGGTCGGCGGGCGTGCCCGGCGGCAACGCGTACACGCGACTGATCGCCGTGGGCACGACGATCGCCGCCTGGACGAGCTGCCGCGCTTCCTCGGTCTTCGCCACGCTCGTCACCAGCGGCACGTTCGGCAGTTCGGGCAGCGGCTTGAACGCGATCTGCAGCACGATCGTGGCGTCGCCGGCCTCGAGCGCCTTGCGCCACGTCACCTTGATCGACTCCCACTGCCAGCACGCCCCCGCGATCTCGCCGCCCTCCGCCGCCAGCCGGATCTCCGCAGTGCCCTTGTAGCCGCGCACGAGCTGGATCGGCAGGCCGCCCACCGCCTGCAGCACACCGCCCACGGTGTGCGTCGTGTCGCCGAGCCCGACGCTGCCGAGCTTCACCGGCGTCTTGGCCGCGAGCCATTTGTCCAGACTCGTGATGCCACTCGCCCTGGTGAGCGCGCAGGCGGCCGTCTCGCGCGCCGGAACGCCGAGGTAAAAGAACTTGCGCGCATCGAACTCGATGCCTTCGCGCCCGATCACCTGCCCGACGATCTGGTTCGCGTGAAAGTTCACGATCGTGAGCCCATCCGGCTTCGCCACCCGGTAGGTGTGGTTGGCCGCGATGAGGCTGGCCGCCCCCGTCATGTTCTCGACGATGATCGCCGGATTGCCCGGGATGTGCCGGCTCAGGTGGCGCGCGATCGCCCGCGAATACGTGTCGTAGCCGCCTCCGGCGGAGAAGCCGACGATGATCCGGACCGTCTTGCCCTCGAAGAACTTCGACTGCGCGGGGGTGACGACCGGCGCGGCCAGGGTCGCCGCGAGCGCGACGGCCATGACGAAACGGAAGTTCATCACGCGAGTGGCTCCTCTGGCGCTAATCAACGAGGACCGCCTTCAGCTTCGCCACGAGGGAGGGGTCGAGCTTGAAGAAGCCGTCCACGACCCGCTCGATGTCCTCTCCGGTGACCGGATCAACCTCCAGCTTGGTCCTCTCGGCGTCGACGAGGAACGCGGGATCGCGCAGGGTCTCCTGAAAGGCCTTGCGGAGGGTCTGCACGCGGTCCTTGGGCGTCGCCGGCGGCAGCGTGTACGCCCGCACGACCTGGTTGTCGCTGTGGATGGCGACCTCGATGAGCCGCCGCGCCTCCTCGGTCCGGGCCAACGCGATCGCGTTCGGCACGTTTGGCAGATCGCGATGCGGGCGGGGCGCCGCTTGCAAGATGACCTGCACCTCGCCGGCGTCGAGCCCCTTGCGCCAGGTCGACCGGACCGACCCCCAGCCCCAGCACGCGCCGGCAACCTCGCCGCCCTCGGCGGCCAGCCGGATCTCGGCGGTGCCCTTGTAGCCGGTGACGAGCTGCGTCGGCAGCCCGAGCGCCGCCTTGAGCGCGCGCGTCCCGTTGTCGGGCGTGGACGTGCCGGGCGCGACGCCGCCGAGCTTCACCGGCGCCGCCGACGCCGCCCACTTCTCGAGGCTGGTGATCCCGCTGGCCTTCGTGGTCGCGCACACGACGTGGTCGACCGTGGGCGCGCCGATGTACTCGAACTTCCGCGCGTCGAACTCGATGCCCTTCTGGCCCAGCACCTGGCCGAGCAGCAGCCCGCCGATGAAGTGGCCGATGGTGAGCCCGTCGGGCTTGGCGATCCTGTAGAGGTAGTTGGCGGAGATCAAGCTCCCCGCGCCCGGCATGTTGTCGACGACGATCGTCGGGATGCCGGGCAGGTGCCGGCCCAGGTGCCGCGCGATCGTTCGCGAGTACGTGTCGAACCCGCCGCCCGGCGAGAAGCCGACCACGATGCGAACGATCTTGCCCTTGTAGAACGGCTCCTGGGCGGTCCCGACACCGCTCAGGACGCCGAGAGCCATTACCATACTCAGGACAACCGCCGCTACTCGCCTTGTGCGTCGCACGTTCATCCGCTCCTCTTCCCGGGGACGATCGCTCAGCCGGCGGTCGTGATTATAAGCGGGTGGATTGCCCGGATCGTGGTCGATCGTGGCCGACTACGTGGGGCCGGAGGAGATTGCTGATGAGATTCAACAGGTAGAGAAACTTGTTGTCGCCGGACGTGGCGTGGGCCGGTCGATGCCTTCGTCAGGGTCACCGGCTCGGTCCACGAAAGCCCGGTCGCGCGGGCTCGCCCGTGCGGGAGCGGGTTGAGCGGCCCGCCATTAACCCTTGACGGCACCCCTCGTCAGGCCCGCTGCCATGTAGCGGCGAAGCGCATAGAAGATCACAATCGGCGGCAACGAATAGATGATTGCGGTGGCCATCATGTAGTTCCAGGGCGCCTCGTCGCTGTTGAAGAACTG
>JBGPXN010000262.1:0-4684 GCA_041492755.1 Methylomirabilia bacterium
ACCGGTGACGGCTATCTGATGGCCGCCGAGGCCGGCGCCGTGCTGTCCGGCATGGAGTTCTCGGCGCAATATGCATTCACCCCGAAACCGAGCGCGCTCAACAAGGGGCTGCCGTTCCGCTGGGCGAGCTTCACCCGGCAAGACGGCACGCCGATCTCCACCGCCGGCCGCGACCGCCACGCCGCGGTGGCCGAGGCCTTGCTCGAAGGGCCGGTCTTTGCCCAGTACGACAAGGCCGCACCCGAGTTGCGACCGTGGCTCAGGCAGGGTCAGCCGAACTGCTTTCTGCCGCTCGACCGCAACGGGATCGACCCCTTCACCGAGCGCTGGCCGGTAACGTTGCGCTGCGAGGGCACGGTACGCGGCGTTGGTGGGATTAGGCTCCTTGACGACGACTGCGCCACCGGCGTGCCCGGCCTCTACGCCGCCGGCGACGCCGCGACCCGCGAGCGGTTGACCGGTGTCATCAGCGGCGGTGGCGGGCCGAATTCCTCATGGGCGATCGCGTCGGGCAATTGGGCGGGGCGAGCGGCGGCGATGTTCGCAGCGCGAATCGGCGCCCGGATCGCGGACCGGCCGGCGACGCCGCTCGGCCAGGCCGGGTTGCGGCCCGCGGGGACGGCGCGCGAGGATCTGGACGCGCATGAGATCGTCCGCACCGTGCGGGAGGAAATGCTGCCCTTGGACCGCAACTTTTTCCGCCAAGAGGCGACATTGCATCGGTCGCTGGACCGGCTCGATGCATGCTGGGCCGATCTCCAGCGCCATGGGCCCGGCGATGGGTTGGCCGCCGTCAAGGCGCGCGAGGCGGCGGCGCTGACCGCGACCAGCCGCTGGGCCTATCGGAGCGCATTGGCGCGGACGGAAAGCCGCGGCATGCATCGCCGCCTCGACATGCCGAATGCGGATCCGGGTTTTGCCTGCTCGCTCCACGTGAGCGGACTGGATGAAGTACGGGTCGTCCGCGCCGACGGTCTGGCGATCGCGGCCGCGTCATGATCGAGATCGTTTCAGCGGGCCGCTGCATCGCCTGCGACATGTGCGTCAAGGTCTGCCCGGCCAACGTCTTCGAGGCGATGCCGGAAGCGGCGCCGGTCATCGCCCGCCAGGCCGATTGCCAGACCTGCTTCCTGTGCGAAATCTACTGTCCGACCGACGCGCTCTATGTCGCCCCCGATGCCGAAGGTGCGTCGGCCGTGAACGAGGCCGAGATCGAAGCCGCCGGGCTGTTCGGCAGCTACGCCCGTGCGCTCGGCTGGCGCCGCGGCAAACCCGGCGGCACCGAACACGACCCGACCTTCCGCCTCCGCGCCGCCGACTAACACGGACCCTCGCCAGCGCGTCGGACCCGGTATTGACCCGGAATCGATACACCCCGTCGGCGGAAGGATTCAGGCGCCCGGAATCTTGTCGCCCGCACGCAGGCGCCCCATCCACGATCCACTCGTGATCGGTTCCGTAGGGTGGGGGCTCGTCCCCCGCGCTGCCGCACTTCGCCGCGATCCTGGCGACGAGAATCGTTCCTCACGACAGATCGCTTCGTAGCCCCCGAGCATGAGCCCGCCGCGCTCGTGGCGCACGTAGACGTGGGCGTCGATCACGCGGGCGATCGGAAACTCGGGCCCGACCCCGGCGATGGGCTCGGTGATCAGGTGCTGATGCCGCGTCGGCACGACGGGCAGGGCGGCGCCGAGCCCCGCGGCGACGACCCGCGCCCACGCGCCCGCGGCGTCCACCACCGGCAGGAGTAAAATGGGTGCCATGAATCGTCCTGAGCACGGGCTGAGGATCTCCGTCGAACTTCCCGCCGAGGCGGCCGAGATCGATGGTCGGTCGGCCGGGGAGCTGGCGAGCGAGCTCCGCCTGCTGTGGATCATCGACCGGGTGCGGTCGGGCTGCATCAGCCTCGGCAGAGGGGCCGTGCTCGCCGGCATGGACCGCCGGTCCTTCATGCGGGCGATGGATGACCGCGGCGTCCCGGTGATCGGTTATTCCGTCGAAGATCTGAAGAAGGACGTCACGACGCTCGAATCTCTGTGATCGTCGTCTCCGACGCGAGCCCGCTCATCTACCTCGGTAGCGTCGGACAGCTCGCGCTGAGTTCCATATGCTCTATGAACACACGGCGCGTTTGGCGCACTTTACGAACAGCGAGGTCTATAAGCGGTCCCGCGCTGCGGAAAGGGACCTGCTTCTTCGAGTTGGCAGTCGCGCCGCGAGTCTTGCTGCAGGAGAACTTGAAAACCTACGAGTATGGCTACCATTTTGGGGTGCTGGCGGACAGCCTGAAGCCGGAGAGCTCCAACGTGAGCTAGTCGGTGTCTTGAGCAAATCCCTGTTTCAGGACATACGTGGGCGATTTACTCGCGACAATGGTATCGGATCGCTCTGGGGCGAGAACCGAGGGCTCGTGCAGAAATACTTCCTGTTCCGGGCCGACTCGGAGTTCTACACGGTCGAGACTCTCGAATTTCTCCGTGAGGCAGCTGAGCGCGCGAACGACAGCTCCGCCGTTCAAGGGAACTTCCTAGAATTCCTGAGACTTCTGACGTATGGACTCAGCGATACCCTCGGGGTCGTCACACACGGGAAGTCAAACTTCTGGCTCAGAATCGCGAGATCGTCGGCATCGCGTGGAAAGGTGCTACCGCGTGGGAGCTACAACCGCGTACCACTGGGTCGCTTAAGCAGAGTCGAGAGATTCTAACTCGCCTTGCTGGAATGGAGGACCACCTGCCTGTGCCTCCTTGGTGGTTGGGCGTGACCGGAGACGAAGAGCCGCCGAGGGCTTGAGTGAACCGCGCGGAGAAGGCGAGGAGGGTCACGGGTGCCCGCTGGCGCCCTCCAGCGGCGTCTAAGGGAACGAGAGGAAGGGCCGTCGAAGACAGGCAGGCGAGGAAGTTGAGTACCCGAAGTGGCGAAAGGAATCATTAGCGACGTTCGATCTGACTTAGTACGGCGGCTACCTGCCGCTACGGAACAAGGCGCACTACACGATCTGCGGCCTACACGTCGGCAGGTTGCGCCTTCGCGATACTCAATCCCCGCCCCTCATACGAGCAGCGCCAGAGGCTCCTCGATCAGCTCCGCGAGGTCGGAGAGAAACTGCGCGCCACGCGCGCCATCGAGGGCGCGATGATCGCACGACAGCGTCAACACCATGGTCGGCTGGACGGCCGGCTGGCCGTTGAACGCGACCACGCGATCGGCGATGCGCCCGACGGCAAGGATGGCAGCCTGCGGCGGGTTGACGATCGCGTTGAACGCGTCGACGCCATACATCCCCAGGTTGCTGATCGTGAAGCCACCGCCTTGGATGTCGGCCGGCCGAAGCTTCCCCGCCTGAGCGCGCCCCGCCAGATCGCCACGCCGTGCTGCGATCTCCGCGAGGGTCAGCGTATCTACTCGGTGGATGACCGGCACGACCAGGCCGTCGTCGATAGCGACGGCGAGGCCGATGTTGATGTCGGTGTGCTGGACGATCGTGCCGTCCTTCCAGGAGACGTTCACGCGGGGGTGCTGAGCGACGGCGGCGGCGACGAGCTTCACCAGTAGATCGGTGTAGGTGAGGTTGGGGATTTGCTTCTTCGCGCGGTCGCGCCAGGAGACTAGGCGGCTCGCGTTGACCTCGCGGACCAGATAGAAGTGGGGCGCGGTGGTCCAGCTTTGGGTCATGCGGTCGGCCATGATGCGCCAGACGGTGCTGACGGGGGGCGCCGCTACCTCGGTCCCCCCACCCCAGCCCCACCCCCCGGCGGGGGAGGGGGGCGGAGCGGCGACTACGTCGGTCGCGAGGACCGCGCCGTGGGGACCGGAGCCGTGTAGGGCGGTTACGTCGAGGCCGCGCTCGGCCGCGAGCCGTCGCGCCTTTGGCGACGCGGCGGTGAGACGCGCCGCCGCTCCGTTGCCGGCCGCGGCGGGTGCGTTCAGCCTCTCGACGTGTGCCAGGACGTCGGCCTTCTCGACCCGGCCGCTGGCCGTCCTTATCTGTGAGATGTCGATGCCGTGCTGTTCGGCGATCTTTCGGGCGAGGGGAGATGCCTTGACCGTCGTCGGTGGCGCGGCCGAGGACGAAGCGGCGCTGGCTGCGGCGGCAGCCGGCGCCGACGCAACGGCCGTCGCCACCGCGCCCGCTTCGTTTGGCGCGGCGATGACTGCGATGGTCTGACCGACCGGAACCACGTCACCCTCCTGCGCGGTCACGTTGCCGAGCACGCCCGAGGCTGGCGACTCGATCTCGACGGTGATCTTGTCGGTCTCGATCTCGAGAATGGGCTCGCCCTTCCGCACCGTGTCGCCGGGGGCCTTGAGCCAGCGTAGGACCTTGCCGGTCTCCTGTGCCATCTCGAGCGCGGGCATGATCACGTTGGTCGGCATCAGCGTTCTCGTCCGGTGAACACGAGGCGGACGGCGGCCAGGGCTCGGTCGATCCCCGAAGCGTCGACGTCCAGATGAGTCACGGCGCGGATCGCGCGGGGGCCGAGGGCGCCCATGCGGATGCCGCGGGCGAGCAGGCGCTCGACGGTAACGGGCGCGGTCAGCTCGCCGGTCAGCTCGAAGATCACGATGTTGGTCTCGACCGTTGAGGGATCGAGGCTCACGCCGGGCAGCGAGGCCAGGCCCTCGGCGAGACGCCGCGCATTCACATGGTCGTCGGCCAGGCGCTTGACGTGGTGGCGGAGGG
>JBGPXN010000025.1:0-38682 GCA_041492755.1 Methylomirabilia bacterium
GACCAGCACGCGAGACATTTCGTGCAGGCCTGCGCGCTTGTCCGGAAAGAACTGGAAACCTTGCTGGCACAGCACCACATCGAACGACGCCTCCGCCAGGTCCATGGCCAGCGCACTGCCCTCGACCCCGCGTGAGCTCATGACGTCCTCGCTCCGAAGACATCGTGTGTACGCACCGTGTCGCCGAGGCGTTCAAGTCACCCGGCTCACGTGGGGAGCAGGCGATTGCTCTCCTCGAACAAGCGAAAGGTCTTCTGCACGTCGTAGGGCTGTTCGACCAGCCGCTCCGGATCCCACTCGCTGCGCGGTACGCCGAAGAAGTCGCCGCCGTACACGTGGATGGCGCCGGTCAGTCGCCCGATCGGGTTGGTGACCGAATGGATGATGTCGCGGCCGAGGGGCAGCGCCTCGCGCTCGCTGAGCGCCTTGGCGCCCGCGGCCTCGATCCGGCCACCCGCCTCGCCCGGCAGCCGGCGCCAGAGGATGTTGTCCTCGCGGCCCGTGTAGATACCGATGACGGCCCACATCTGGTGGTTGTGCGGCATGACCGTCATGCGCGGTCCCCAGATGACGTTCAGGATCGTGAGATCCGCCGCGCGGTGGAGCGTGTGGACTTCCGCGCGCCGGGGCTCGCCCAGGGCCGAGAGCACCGGCGCCGGCTCCGCGATTGCCCGGGCCACGATCTCGCGGATGGCCGGCTGGCCGGCGCCTCCCGACGTCGCCGCGGAGCAGTCGGCCTTGAACCGGTCGAGATCAAACATGGCGGGCCACGTAGTAGTTGTTCATCGGATCTTCCGGGAGGCGATGGACATCGACACGGCGGAAGCCCGCCTCGTCGAGCATCGACTGGGCTTTCTGCTCGCCCCACACCGTTCCGAGGCCGGCGCCGCCCAGCGCCAGGGACACGGTCATGCAGTGCATGGTCGAGATCCCGTACAGGAACGGGCCGAACGGGTGCGCGATATTATCCTGAAGCTGGCTCGACGCGCGGACGTCCACCATCAAGAAGGTACCGCCCGGCTTCAACGCCCGGGCGGCGGTCCGCAGCACCTCCGCCGGCCGCGCCTGGTCGTGGATCACGTCGAAGGCCGTGATCAGATCGTAGCGCCCGGATTCGTCGAAGGCCGCCGCGTCCCGCACCTCGAAGCGCACGTTCGTGCTCCCGAACGCTTGCGCCTCGCGCCGCGCCGCCGCGATGCCACCTTCCGAGAAGTCGTAGCCGCTGACCCGGCTCCGCGGGAAGGCACGGGCCAGGAGGTTGGCCGCGTGCCCCGACCCGCACCCGATGTCCAGCACCTCGGCGCCGCGGTCGAGCGCCTCGGCCATGCCGGTCAGGGGCACGATCCTCTCCAGCAGCAGGTGATCGAAGCGCAGGCCGCTGCTCTCGGCCATCAGCACCTGGAAGCGCGGGTACTTCGCGTACGACACACCACCGCCGTGGCGAAAACTGGCGATGACGTCCGCCTCGACCTCCGCGAGCATGGGCACGTACTGCGCGAAGCGCGCGATGTTGCGGGGCCCGGCGGCGTCGGTGATCACGGCGGCGTGCTCGGGCGGCAGAACGTAGGTGTGCGCGCGCGGGTCGTACTCGACGATGCCGCCGGTGACCATCGCCCCCAGCCACTCCTGCACGTACCGCTCGCGCAATCCCGTGGCCCGGGAAATCTCCTCACACGTCGACGGAGGCAGCGTGGCCATCGCCTCGAACAGTCCCGTCTGGCGCCCGATGCTGGTCATCAAGGCCAGCGCCGCGCCATTCAGAACGCCGACCATCTTGCCGACGAACGCGTCCTTCTTGGCCTGGTTCAGCTCCGGCATGGCGTCCTCCTCGCGGCGATCGTTCCATGCTCCCGTTCGGGATCCTCAGAATTGGGGCCATCATAGTCGCCCGGGCAGGTACGTCGACACACGCACCACCGCCCTGACCTGGTCGAGCGCGCTCGTCGCTACTCGATCGCGATCGCCCCGCTGCGCGCCGACCTCATTTCCGTGAGCGTCCTCATCCACTCGTCCGCCGGCTTGGTCGCGAAGTGTGGATGGCATCCATTCGCCCTCGATCGGCTCACGTCGGCGCCCACACCTCGAGGTCGGCGCCGATCGCCGCATCCGACAACCGCTGATCGTAGGTGACCATGCCGGCCAGGTCCTGACCGAGCGAGAGCGCAGTCGCCAGGTGGATCGCGTCGAGGCTCCGGAGACTGGCCGGGCTGAGCGCCGCCGCGTGACGGAGGATCCGGCGGTCCACATCGACCAGCGCGATGCGGGCCAGTAGCCCGGCCGCTCGACGCTGCTCGCGAGCACCATAGCCGGCTCGCCGTAGCGCTCGTCGCACCTCGACCTCCGCGAGCGCGCTCGATAGACGGTACGTGTGATCCCGCAGAAACTCCAGCAGCGCGGCCGACTCCGGCTCGAGCACGACGAGCTTCACGAGGGCCGAGGAGTCGAGGTAGAGATGGTCTCTCAGCGTTCGTCCCGGCGGAGCTCATCGAGCGCCTTGCTGGCGCGCCGGCTAGGCCGTTTGCCGACTGGTCGGCCGAGCTCCAGGAGGTCGCCGGCAGCCGCAGTGGCGCGCCCTTCGGCAATCATCCGTTCGAGCGCCGTCACCGGTCCGGGAAGCGGCGTCAGCAAGGCCACGGCGTGCCCTCGCTCGGTCACCTCGAGGGCCTCGCCCGCTTTGACCCGATCGAGGTACACGCTCAGGTTCTGGCGAAGCTCTCTGACGCCGACTCGATCGGTCTTCGACCTCCGCATGTAGCTCAGAGTAGCACATGGCTATTCGAGCGCGATCGCGCCCCGCGCGACCAGCTCGCGGAGCCGGTCGGCCATTCCGATGTCGGCGAGAATCTGTTCGGCGTCGGCGCCGGGCGGCGAGACCGGCCGGCCCGGCACGACCGGGGTGCGCGTGAGACGGGCGGGGGGCCCGATGGTGGTGATGGCGGCGCCGCCGGCGTGGATCCGCGTGAGGCTGAGGCCGTGCGCGACGACCCAGGGGTCTTGCATCACCTGCGCGACCGGGACGACCCGATGCGCGCCAATCCCGGCCGCGACGAGCACCCTCACCCATTCGTCGGCCGGTTGCGTCGCGAACCGTGTCGCGAGCGCGCGTTCCAGCTCCGGCCCGTTCAGATGCTCGAGGTCGGGCATGCCCGTGAGCTGCGCCAGTCGACGGCGCTGCGCATCCGTGGCGCCGAGGAAGAGCCACGCGTCCGCGGCGCGGTACAAGCGTTGGAGGGGGCGCCACCCTCGCGCCTCCGGGCCGCTCGGCTCGTCCCACGCCTTGCCCTCGTAGGTCTGGAGATAGGACGCCTGCAGGAGAGTCGCGGCGGCGGCCAGCGACGTCTGAACGTGCTGGCCCTGCCCGGTTCTCCGGCGATGGAACAGCGCGAGCCCCACCGCGAACGCGCCCAGCAGGCCGCAGGCGTAGTCGTTGGGCGCGAACGGCTGCGGTGCCGGCGGTCCGCCCTGGCCGCCCATGCGCGCCACCATCCCCGTCGCCGCTTGCGCGTTCGGCTCGTAGCCGGGCCCGCGCTCCCACGGACCGCCGTACCCGTAGAAGCTGACCGAGCCGTAGACGACGTCGGCGCGCCGGGCTCGCAGTTGCTCGTAGCCGACGTCGAGCCTTTCAGCGACGCCGAGCCGGAAGTTCTGGAGGACCACGTCGGCGCGGTCGACCAGACGTCGGACGATCTCCGCTCCGTCGGGCGTCTTGAGATCGACCAGGATCGTGCGCTTCCCGCGATTGACGTCGGTGTGGTACCGGTGCACCTGCCAGCGGTAGCCCGCGCCTTCCTCCCGTGGATTGTTGACCTTCACGACGTCGGCGCCGAATTCGGCCAGCGTGCGAGCCGCCGTCGGTCCCGCCAGGACCTGCGTCAGGTCGACGACCCGGACGCCCTCCAGGGCCGACGCCAGACGCGGCGTCGCGGTACCGGAGGCACGCGCGGGCCGCCCCGGACGCTGGAGGAACCCTTCGATCGATCCCGACGCCCCGCCGCGGACGGCGCCGGGCGTGCCCAGCAAGCGGACGGCGGCGCCGGGCTGGAGCATGGGGCCAAGCTCCGGATCGGTGACGTCCGCCACGACGCCGGCGGCTCGGGCGTGCTCGGTGGCGAGCCATTCCGCGCTCGTTCTGACCAGCGTGAGCGGAACCTCGGCGCGGCGCCCGAGCTCTTCCCACTCGGCGGCGGTGCGCGTCCGGAACAGGTCGCGGAGCTCCGCGTCCTGACGCTCGCGCAGTGGCGTGCCGCGCGCGAGCCGCCCTGGCCGCTCCGGCTCCACGTAGCCCTTCGCGATCCAGTCGGTCTTGCCGGCCGCTTCGACGAATCGCTGGAGGAAACGAAACGTGGCGAGGCTCAGCCGCACCCAGCGGCCATCCGCGCACCGGAAGAGGCCGCCCCAGGGGTCGTCGGGGCGCCCGCCTTCGGGCTTGCCGTTGACGAGCAGGCCGCTCGCCCCGATCGCCATGAACGTGGCGTCGAACAGCGGCACTTCGATCTGCTGGCCGAGCCCATCGCGCTCGCGGGCGATCAGCGCCATGACGGTGGCGACCGCCGCCGTCACCGCACCGAAGGTGGAGGAGATCGGCACGGCCGTGAAGCGCGGATCGTCCGGCGGCTGGTGCACGCCGGTCGCGGCAGCGAGCACGCCCTCCCAGCCGGGCGTCGCCGCCCGCGGATCATCCGACGCGAAGCCGGGAAGCGAGGAGTAGATCAGTCCCGGGTTGCTGCGCATGCTCTCGCGCGCGCCGAGACCGAGCCGCGCCATGACCCCGGGTCTGAAGTTCTCGATGACGACGTCGGCCGCGTCGATCAGACGGCGGGCGACGTCGAGGTCGCTCGCGCGCGTCAGATCGAGGACCAGGCTCGTCTTGCCGCGATTGAACGTCGCGTTGGCCGGGGTGCGCCACCGCGGTCCGCCGGGGGGATCGACGTGGACGACCTCGGCGCCCTGATCGCCGAGCAGCATGGCCGCCAGCGGACCGGCGATCCACTGCCCGAAATCGACGACCTTCACGCCCCCGAGCGCGCCCATCGCGTCGACCCGCTCAGCCCGCAGCGCGCGCGGTCACGATCGCCGCGGCTGGAGCACGTCCTCCAGCCAGTCCCACATGTACGCGGTGCCGATCGACACGTTGTCGATCTGGCGAGCTGAGCTCGTTGGTGTCCATGGCCGCCCATGCTACCGCGACGATCGCGGCCTCCCAAGCCCGGTGCCGGGCGCGCGCGTCGTATATACTGCGCGGCTATGGTGACGAAGCTCGGGCTCGCCGCCTCCTTCCACACCTTCGGCCCGGCGGAATACGTGGCGCTCGCGCGCGAGGCCGAGCAACGCGGTTACGACACGATATGGACGGGGGAGGTCGCCGGCCCGGACGCGTTCACGATCATGACGCTGGTCGCGGCGAACACGACGCGCTTGCGTCTGGCCACGGGCGTCATCCCCTTCCAGACGCGGACGCCCACCGTGCTCGCGCAGACGGCGGCCACGCTGAACCACATCGCGGGGGGACGGTTCGCGCTCGGACTCGGCGTGTCGAGCCCGGTCATCGTCGAGCAGTGGAACGGCCTGCCGTACCGCCGGCCGCTCGAGCAGCTCCGCGAGGCCGTGCAGATCATCCGGATGACCCTCGCCGGCGAGCGCGTGAACTTCGAGGGCCAGCACTACCGCATCCGCAATCTCAGGCTGATGAGCCCCCCGCCACCGCAGCCGGTCCGGATCTATCTCGGCGGGCTGGGACCGAAGATGCTCGAGCTGGCGGGCGAGATCGCGGACGGCGTGCTGCTCAACTGGCTCGGGCCCGAGGCCGTCGGCGCGTGTCTGAAACACGTCGAGGCCGGCGCCCGCCGGGCCGGGCGCAGCCTGGCGGACTTCGAGACCGCCGCCTTCATCCGGACCTGCGTCACCGACGAGCGCGACCCCGCCCGGACCTTGCTTGCGCGCGACATCACCGGCTACGTCACGGTCGACTCCTACGCGCAGTTCTTCAGAACGTCGGGCTTCGGCGACGAGGTGGAGGCCGCCCGCGCCGCCTGGAAGGCCGGCGATCGCGCCGGCGCGGTGGCCCGCATTTCGCCGCGGTTCCTCGACGCGCTCGGCGTGGTCGGCCCGGCCGATTTCTGCCGGCACCGAATCCAGGAGTACGCGCGCGCCGGTCTCACCATGCCGGTGGTGTTTCCCGTCTCGCCCGATCCCGACCCGAAGCCGTCGCTGCTCGGCACCCTCCGGACGTTTCCGTGACCGACGCTGGTGGTGGCCGCCTCAGCGTGCTGGGCGTCATCCCCGCCCGGCTGGAGTCCACGCGGTTGCCGCGGAAAGTGCTGCGCGAGATCGCGGGTCGTCCGATGGTGGTACGCGTCTGGGAGCGCGCGCGCGCCTCGACGCAACTCACCGACGTGCTCGTCGCGACCGATTCCGCGGAAGTGATCGACGCCTGCCGTCACTACGACGTGCCGGCCGTCCTCACCAGTCGCCAGCACGCGTCGGGCACGGACCGGGTGTGGGAAGTCGCCCGGGGGCGGGCCGCCGACGTGTACGTCAACATCCAGGGGGACGAACCGCTCATCACGCCCGGCCACATCGATCGGCTCATCGAGCCGTTCCTGTCCCATCCCGACACGCAGGTGACCACGCTGAAGATCCGCGCGCTCGACGACGAATTGCCCAAGCCGACCGTGAACAAGGTCGTCTGTGGCGCGGACGGCCAGGCCCTCTACTTCTCGAAGTACCCGATCCCCTACGATCGCGACGGCCGCGGGGTCGTGCGCTGGAAGCACATCGGCATCTACGCGTATCGACACCCGGCGCTCGAGGCGTTCCATCGGCTGAGTCCCTCGACGCTCGAGCTCACCGAAGGGCTGGAGCAGCTCCGGTTCCTGGAGCACGGCATCCCGATCATGGTGGTCGAGACCGACCAGCCCACCATCGGAGTGGACACCGAGGAGGATCTGCGCGCGGTCGAGGCGTATTTGTCCGGCCGCCGCGCGTGAGCGGCCGACTCGCCGGCATCGGGTGGAACGTCGAGCTGGCGGGCGACTGCCGCGGGCCGTGGATCGGTCTAGCCGTCGCGATGCTGGGCGCGCTCGCTTTGCTCGCGCCCGTCCGGGAGCGGCCGCGCGGCGTCTGAGCCGCGGCCGTCGCCGATGAGGCGCACGGTGCGCATCGGCACGGGCATCTCGATCCCTTCGGCGCGCAGCCGCTTGAGGATCCGCCGGCGCAGCTCGTGCTGGGCGAGCGCGGTATCGCCGAAGCCGCTGACGTGACACGCCACCGTGTACTGCAGCGCGTACTCGCCGAATCCCGGATGGAGTCGAACCACCGGGGCCGGCTCGAGCAGCATGCCCGGCACCTCGCCGATGGCGCGGCGGACTTCTTCCAGCAGGACGAGCTCCACGTGGTCGGGATCCGTGGCGTAGTCCACGTCGACGCGGATCGACACGGCGGTGAGCGGCAGCGGCAGCGTGAAGTTGGTGATGGTCGCTTGCGCCACCGTCCGGTTCGGCACGATGACGATGTTGTTGGACTGCGTCCGCAGCCGGGTCGTCCGCCAGCCGATGTCCACCACGTGGCCTTCGATGCCTTCGCTGAGCCGGATATAGTCGCCCGGGCGTACCTCGCGGCCCGCGAGCACGTGCATGCCCGCGAACAGGTTGGAGAGCGTGTCCTGCAGCGCGAGCGCGACGGCCAGGCCGCCCACGCCGAGCGCGGTGAGCAGCGGTGTGATCTGGATGCCCAGCGTGCTGAGCAGCACGAGCAGGCCGATGATCAGCACGGCGAGCCGCGCCGAAGTCTGGGCCAATCCCGTGACCGCGACCCCGAGCCGATCGCCGTAGCGGCTCACCAGCGAGCCCGAGAGGTTGGCCAGGGTGACCGTGACGGAGACGACGATGGACGCCTGGAGCAGCGTGCCGAGGTACAGCGCGAGCCGATGCGGCAGGTTGGCGATCTCGACGGCGACGTAGAAAGCGAGCACGAGGCACCACAGGAACGACGGGACGCGCACGGCGTCGCCGAACGCGCCGCGGCCCGGACGCGGCTCGCCCCAGCGCGCGAGCATGGACAGCAGCGCCCAGCGCAGGCCGAGGGCCACGGCCGCGGTGACCACGAACGCCGTGGCCGGCCACACCAGCGGTTCCCACATCATCTCGATCCCCTCCCTGCCGCCCGTCCCACTCGAGCTTCGGTGCTATCGTAGTCCGCGCCATGACCGAACGCCGCGTGTTCTACGGATGGGTGGTCCTCGCCGCCGGCGCCACCGTGATCGCCGTGGGCATGGGCGCGCTCTTCTCGCTGAGCGTGTTCCTCAAGCCCATCGAGGAGACGATGCGCTGGAGCCGCACCGGCATCTCGACCATCGCGCTCCTCAACTGGATCGCCATGGGACTCGGCTCGTTCGTGTGGGGCTGGCTCAGCGATCGTATCGGCACGCGCACCGTGGTCCTGGCGGGCGGATTCATCCTCGGACTTGGTCTGGTGCTATCGAGCCGGGTCACGGAGCTGTGGCACCTGCACGTGACGTTCGGCTGTCTGGTCGGTTTTGCCGTCGGCGCGTTCTACGCGCCCCTCACCTCCACCGCCACCAAATGGTTCGTGACCAATCGCGGCCTCGCGGTCGCTCTCGTCTCCGCCGGCATCGGCTTCGGCATCCTGATCATTGCGCCGCTCGTCCGCTGGCTGGTGGGTCTGTTCGACTGGCGCATCGCCATGCTGATCCTGGGGGACCTCGCGTGGCTCATCATCCTTCCCGTCGGACTCCTCATTCGCGAGCAGCCCGACCAGGTGACGGACGCGGCCGACCGGGAGCCCGCCCACGCCCGCGCGTACTCGACGGGCGACGTCATGCGGGCGCCGCAGTTCTGGGCGATCGCGCTCACGCACTTCGCCTGCTGCGCCGCTCACTCCGGGCCGATCTTCCACATGGTGACGAACGCCATCGACCACGGCGTCACCGCGATGGCGGCCGCCACGCTGCTCAGCGTCTCCGGCGTGAGCTCCGTCGGGGGCCGGATCGTCACCGGGCTCGTGGCCGATCGCGTCGGAGTTAAGCGCACGCTCGTGGCCGGGCTGGCCCTGCAGGCGGCGCTGGTGTTCCTCTACCTCTTCGCGCGCGACGCCCGGAGCTTCTACCTGCTGGGCGCCGTGTTCGGCCTCGCCTACGGCGGGGTGATGCCGCTCTACGCGCTGGTCACCCACGAGTATTTCGGCGAGAAGATCATGGGCACCGCGTACGGCGGCGTGTTCCTGATCTCCACGCTCGGCATGGGGATCGGTTCCTTCGCCGGCGGTCTCCTCTTCGACCGGCTCGGCAGCTACGCGTGGTTGTTCGTCACCTCGGCGGCGATCGGCGTGGGCGCCGTCCTCATCGCACTGACGTTCCGCCCGCCGCGTCCCGTCGCCGTCCTCGCGCCAGCCCTCCAGTGAACCCGCAACGGCGGGGGTTAGCCGTTGACACCCTGCGGCTAAAGTGGTCCAATTCCTCACTTTCCCGATGTTCAGCCTCGATCGAACCATGATCCCAGCACTGTGGAAAGGGTCGAACCCCACCACGGGGCCTGGACGTTCGCCCATCGGCTCGCTCCACCAAGGAGAAACGCAATGGACCAGGTGAATCGGCGACAGTTCCTGAAGATCTCGGGCACGGCGGCGGTCGGGGCGACGGGGATCGACGCGATCCTGGCGGAGCGCCGCGCCCCGGCCTTCGCGCAGGGGACCAAGCTCCACATCGTGCGTTGGGTGGACTTCATCCCCGAGGCCGACGTCGAGCTGAAGCGGCAGGCCCCGGAAGCCAGCAAGGCGCTGGGCGCGGAAGTGACCTTCGAGTTCATCAACGCCAACGACCTGCAGCCGCGCATCACGGCTGCCATCCAGTCGGGCGCCGGCGCCGACATCATTCAGATGCTCTGGAACTGGCCGCAGCTCTACCAGAACGCGCTCGTCGACGTCTCCGACGTCGCCGAGCCCATCGGCAAGGCCCAGGGCGGCTACTACGACGTGTTCACCGCGACCGCCAAGGTCGGCGGAAAGTGGCTGGCCGTACCCCACGGCACCGGGGGAAACGCCGTCGCCTATCGCCGGTCCTGGTTCAACGAGATCGGCGCGAAGGAGTTTCCGAAGACCTGGGACGAGTACCGCGACGTCGGCAAGAAGCTCAAGGCCAAGGGCAAGCCGGTCGGCCAGGCGCTCGGCCACAGCTTCGGGGACCCGCCGACGTTCGCGTATCCGTTCTTGTGGGACTTCGGCGGCGCCGAGGTGGACGCGACCGGCAAGAAGGTCGCCATCAACTCCAAGGGCACGCTCGAGTCGGTGAAGTTCCTTCAGGCCTTCTGGAAGGACTGCTGCGACGAGGGTGGTGTCGCCTGGGACGACACCAACAACAACCGGGCCTTCCTCGCCAACGAGATCAGCGCGACGCTCAACGGCGCCTCCATCTACATCGTGGCCAAGCGCCAGAGGGACAAGATCAAGGACGAGAAGGGCGAGCCGCTCTTCCAGGACATCGAGCACGCGGCGCTGATGCCGAAGGGGCCGGCAGGTCAGTTCGCGCTCTACGGGGCCTTCCAGCACGCGGTGATGAAGTACGGCAAGAACCAGAAGCTCGCCAAGGACTTCCTCAAGTGGCTGCACCAGAAGGAGAACTACGGGCGGTGGTTCGAGGTCAACGAGGGCTACAGCGTGGGCGCCACCAAGGTCTGGGAGGAGCACCCGATGTGGTCCAAGGTCGACAAACCGCTGCAAGTCTTCCGGCAGGCGGCGCGTTTGACACGCGTCTTCGGGTATCCGGGGCCGGCGACGGCCAAGGCCACCGAAGCTTACACGAAGTACATCATCGTCGACATGTACGCCAAGGCGGTCACGGGCACCAAGGCCGAGGACGCGGTGAAGTGGGCGGAAGGCGAACTCAAGAAGATCTACGAAGGTTAGTCGAGGAGACGACGATCAATGGACACGCCTGAGACCGTGCAGCGACCTGCGTCGGACCTGGCTCGGCGCACATTCCTGAAGCGCACCGCCGTCGCCGGCCTCGCCGCGGCCGGACTCGAGGGCATCCTGGCCGAGCGGCGCGCGCCCGCGTTCGCCCAGGGGACGAAGCTCCACCTGCTGCGCTGGGTGGACTTCATCCCGGCGTGCGACGTCGAGCTTCGGCGACAAGTCGGCGAGGCGAGCAAGGCGCTCGGCGCCGAGATCCAGGTGGAGACGATCAACGCCAACGACCTCCAGCCGCGGATCACCGCCGCCATCCAGTCGGGCAGCGGACCCGACATCATCCAGATGCTGCACAACTGGCCGCACCTGTACAAGAACGGCCTCGTCGACATGACCGATCTCGGCGACTGGCAGGGCAAGGACCAGGGTGGGTACTACGCGCAGTCGCAGGCCGCCGCCAAGGATGGCGCGAAGTGGCTGGCCCTGCCCCACGGCATCGTGGGATTGCAGTTCGCCTACCGCAAGTCGTGGTTCGACGAAGTGGGCCAGACCTCGTGGCCCAAGACGCTCGAAGAGCTGCGGCAGGTCGGCATGAAGCTCAAGAAGAAGGGCAAGCCGATCGGCCAGACCCTCGCCCACACGTTCGGCGATGCACCGGCCTGGTCGTACCCGCTCATGTGGAATCATGGCGCGGCCGAGGTCGATCGGACCGGCAAGACGGTCACCCTCGACCACAAGGGCACCGTTGAGTCCGTGAAGTTCATGCAGGCGTTCTGGAAGGACGCCTGCGACGAGGGCGGCCTGGCCTGGGACGACACCAACAACAACCGGGCGTTCCTCTCCGGCGAGATCAGCGCGACGCTCAACGGCGCGTCGATCTACATCGCGGCCAAGCGCGGGCAGGACAAGATCAAGGACGACAGGGGCGAGCCGATGGTGAAGGACATCCTGCACGGGCCGATCCCCAACGGTCCCGCCGGCTCGTGGGGGTACCACGTCGCCTTCTCCCACGCGCTGATGAAGTATTCGAAGAACCCGAAGCTGGCCAAGGACTTCTTGAAGTGGCTGCACGGCAAGGAGCAGTTCGGCAAGTGGTTCGAAGTGGCCGAGGGCTTTTCCGTCGGCTCGACCAAGTTCTGGGAACAGCACCCGCTGTGGAAGACGATCGACCCGCCCATGAAGGGCTATCAGACCGCGGCCGCCGCGTCGCGCATGATCGGGTACGCGGGGCCGCCGTCGGCCAAGGCGACCGAGGTCTACTCGAAGTACATCATCGTGGACATGTACGCCAAGGCCGTCCAGGGCATGCCGGCCGAAGAGGCCGTGAAGTGGGCGGCCGGCGAGCTGAAGAAGATCTACGGGTAGTCCAAAGAAAATCGACCTGGCGTGGATGTGAAGAAGCCGATCGCGGGGGGGGCGGGTAGGGCCGCCGGCCTCGAAGTGGCGCTGCCCGCGCCCCGTACGTCCCGCGCCACCGGGTGGGGTGGGTTGCTGGAGAACGAGCGGCTGCTCGCCGGGCTGCTCCTCACCCCGACCATCGTCCTGCTCGGCCTGTTCATCGCCTATCCGTTCGTGATGGGCGTGTGGCTGTCGCTGTCCAATACCAGCGTGGGCAACGTTGGGCAGTTCGTCGGTCTCAAGAACTTCGTCAAGGCGTGGAACGACAGCATCTTCCGGACCGCGTTCTGGAACACCAGCTTCTACACGTTCTGGGCGACGATCTTCAAGCTCGCCCTCGGCATGTGGCTCGCGCTGCTGCTCAACCGGCAGTTCAAGGGCAAGCGGCTGGTGCGGGCCTCCATGCTGCTGCCCTTCATCATCCCCACCGTGCTGTCGACGTTCGCCTGGCGCTGGATGTTCGATCCGACCTTCAGCGTGCTGAACTGGCTCCTGTACAAGACCGGCTTCATCGTCGTGAAGCTGCCGTTCCTCAGCGACGGCGTGTGGGCCCTCTGGTGCGCCATCGTGGTGAACACCTGGCGTGGCATGCCGTTCTTCGCCATCACGCTGCTCGCGGGACTGCAGACGATCAACCCCGATCTGCACGAGGCGGCCTCGCTGGACGGGGCCAACGGCTGGAAGCGGTTCTGGCACGTGACGTGGCCGCTGCTCAAGCCCGTCACGCTGGTGGTCGTCGTCTTCTCCATCATCCAGACCTTCTCCGACTTCCAGCTCATCTACGTCCTCACCGGCGGGGGGCCCGCCAACTCCACGCATCTGCTCGCCACCTATGCGTACCAGATCGGCGTGGCCACCGGCCTGCTCGGCGAGGGCGCCGCCATCTCGCTCTTCATGCTGCCGGTGCTCTTCATCGTGGTCTGGCTCCAGCTCCGCTACCTGCGCCGGCTGGAGGGCGCCTAGCATGGTCGGTCGAGCGGCGGAGCGCCTGGCATGGTGATCGAGCGGAGATGGAAGCGGTGGGTGTACTTCTACATCCCGCTGTCGATCTTCGTCATCGGCACGCTGTTCCCCTTCTACTGGATGCTGATCACGGCCATCCGGCCCGACGCCGAGCTGTACCGCTCGTGGCGGGCCGTGAACAACGCGCCGTTCTGGACGCTCCATCCGACGCTGGACCACTTCCAGGACCTGATGGCGAAGACGACGTTCCCGCGCTGGCTGTGGAACACGTTCTTCATCGCCGTCATCTCCACCGGGATCTCGCTGTTCTGCGGGCTGCTGGCCGGCTACGCGCTGGCCCGGCTGCGCTTCCCGATGGCCGGGGCCCTGGGCACCTCGATCTTCGTCACCTACCTGGTCCCGCCCACGCTGCTCTTCATCCCGCTCGCCGACATCATCCGGGACTTCCACCTCGGGAACACGCCGTGGGCGCTGATCCTCACCTACCCGACCTTTCTCATCCCGTTCTGCACCTGGCTGCTCATGGGCTATTTCAAGACGATCCCGAAGGAGCTCGAGGAGTGCGCGCGCATCGACGGCGCCACCCGCTTCGGCGCGATGATCCGGATCATCTTCCCCATCGCCGTTCCCGGGATCCTCTCCGCCGGCATCTTCGCCTTCACGCTGTCCTGGAACGAGTTCATCTACGCGCTGATCTTCCTGTCCTCGCCGGAGCGCAAGACGGTGCCGGTGGGCGTGGTGTCGGAGCTCATCCGGGGCGACATCTACTTCTGGGGGCAGCTCATGGCCGGGGCGCTGCTCGGCTCCGTCCCGGTGGCGCTCGTCTACTCGTTTTTCGTGGAATACTACGTGACCGGGCTCACCGGGTCCGTCAAGGGCTAATCACCGTCAAGGAGAAGCCACGATGGCGCAGGTTCTCTTGAAAGAGCTCAACAAGAAGTACGACGAGGTTCACGCGGTCAAGGACGTGAACCTCCACATCCGGGACAAGGAGTTCATGGTCTTCGTCGGTCCCTCCGGCTGCGGCAAGACCACCACCCTCCGCATGGTGGCGGGCCTGGAGGAGATCACCGCCGGCGAGATCACGATCGGCGACCGGGTGGTCAACGACCTGCCGCCGAAGGACCGCGACATCGCCATGGTGTTCCAGAACTACGCGCTGTACCCGCACATGACGGTGTACGACAACATGGCCTTCGGCCTGAAGATGCGGAAGTTCCCCAAGGCCGAGATCCAGAAGCGCGTGGGGGATGCCGCCGAGATCCTCGGCATCGGCGAGCTGCTCAAGCGCAAGCCCCGCCAGCTCTCCGGCGGTCAGCGCCAGCGCGTCGCCGTCGGCCGCGCCATCGTCCGCCATCCTCAAGTCTTCCTCTTCGACGAGCCGCTGTCCAACCTGGACGCCAAGCTGCGCGTGCAGATGCGGGCCGAGCTCAAGCGCCTGCACGACCGCCTGGAGACGACGGCGATCTACGTCACCCACGACCAGGTGGAGGCAATGACGCTCGGCGATCGCGTGGTCGTCATGAAGGACGGCTTGGTCCAGCAGGTCGGCGAGCCGCTCGATCTCTACGCCAAGCCCATCAACCGCTTCGTGGCCAGCTTCATCGGCTCGCCGTCCATGAACTTCGCCGACGTGGTCATCAACGAAGCCAATGGCGCGGTGTGGGCGGAAAGCTCGGGTCTTCGCATCAAGGTCCCGCCCGCGCGCGTCGAGCGCCTGCGCGCCTACAAGGGCCAACACGTCACCCTCGGGATCCGGCCCGAAGACCTCCGGCTCGCCGCCGGCGCCGATGGTGACTACGCATTCGACACCGTGGTCGACGTGGTCGAGCCGCTGGGCTCCGAGATCCTGCTCGACCTCAAGGCGGGATCGATGGCGCTGGTGGCCCGCGTCGATCCCACCGTTCGCGTCAAGACGCACGATACCCTGCGCCTGGCCATGCTGCCGGAGCGCCTGCACTTCTTCGACGCCGGAACGGAGCAGGCCATCTGATCGTGCGGAGCCACCGCCGCGGCTGAGGATGCCCGCCACCACCAGCTTGGCGGGCGTCCCGCGTCCCGGCGGCTCTCGGTCCGCGCGCCGGCGCGACGTCGCGCTGGCGTATGCGCTGCTGTCCCCCGCTCTCGCGCTGCTGGTGCTCGTCCTGGCCTACCCACTGGCCTGGGAAGTCTGGGTGAGCCTGACCGATCTGTCGCCCTTGAAGGACGGCCCCTCGTTCGTGGGGCTCGAGAACTATCGCCGCTTCCTCGAGGATCCCGAGTTCTGGCGGACCGTGCTGATCACCGTCGGCTTCGCCACCGCGACCTGCGGGGCAAAGCTCGCGATCGGCGTCGGCTTCGCCCTGGTGCTGGCGCGGCCGTTCCGGGGGCGCGCGCTGGTGTTCCTGGCCGTGTTCCTGCCCTGGGCCTATCCGGCCAGCGTCAGCGTGATCGGCTGGTACTGGACGCTGAGCCCCCCGCTCCCGACGGCCTACAGCGTCTTCATGGGAACCCTGAAGTACGCCGTGGACAGCGCCTTCGGCACCGGCGCGTGGGCGTTCCTGAGCGTGACGTTGTTCAACATCTGGCGGGGCAGCTCGTTCATCGGCATCTTCCTGCTGGCCGGCCTCAACGCGGTGCCGCCCGAATTGTTCGAGTGCGCCCTGCTGGAATCCAAGAGCGCCTGGCAGCGCTTCTGGCACGTCACCGTGCCGCTGCTGAAGCCGTTCTTGGCGCTCGCCGTCTTCCTGTCGCTCACCACCGCGTTCGCCGATCTCGCCAACGTGTGGATGCTCACCGCCGGCCGCATCATCTTTCCCGTGATCGGCACCCACGCGTACTGGCTCGCCATCAAGTCCGGCCAGTTCGGCCCCGCCTCCGCGCTCGCCCTGATACTCGTTCCGTTCCTGCTCGCCGCGCTGTTCGCGCTGTTCCGCACCTTCGACGCGCCGGAGACAGAGCGGGCATGAACCCGTGGCCGTGGTGGCGGAAGCTCGGTCATGCCAGCCTGCTCCTGCTGGTGACGGTGTATTGTCTTTTCCCGATCTACTTCATGCTGGTGCAGTCGCTGAAGAGCGCGCACGAGGACGTGTTCGGCAATCCGTTCATCGTGCTGCACCCGACCTTCGAGAACTTCCAGGAGCTGTTCGAACAGCGGGGCGAGGTCCACGGCTTCGTGGGCCGGACGCTCCGCCGCTCCTATCCCTTCCTCGACTGGCTGGAGAACACGATCATCGTCTTCGCGGGCGCGGTCGCCATCACGCTGGTCGCGAGCGTGATGGCCGCCTACGCGCTCGGGCGCCTGCAGCCGCCCGGCTTCCGATGGTGGCGGCGCGTCATCTTCGCCAGCTACGTCATCCCCCACACCCTCCTGTTCGTGCCGCTGTACCAGGTCATCCTCACCCTGCACCTGGAGGACAACCTCCTGGCCCTGCTCCTGATCTACCCCACCCTCGCCCTGCCCTTCTGCGTGTGGATGCTGTCCGCGTACTTCCAGCGTCTGCCCCGCGAGATCGAAGAGTCGGCGCTGGTCGAAGGCGCCAGCCGGACCCGGGCGTTCTTCACCATCATCCTGCCCATGAGCCGTCCGGTCGTGGTCGCGGCCGGCATCTTCGCCCTCGGCGCCATCGCCAGCGACTTCACCCTCGCCTCGGTCTTCCTCCTCGACACGCACAACCAGACCATTCCGGCCGGGCTCGCCACGATGGAAGTCGCGCTCGACGAGCTGCTCGCGGTGGCCGGGATCAACCTCATGTCGATTCCGGTGGTCCTGATCTGCGCCGTCTTCGCGCGTGGCTACGTGCGCGGGCTCACCGCGGCAATGGTCGAAGGCGCCTGACGCTCAGGGCGCCGGCCGGAGTCGGATGATCCGGCCCAAGGCCGTCTCCGCAACGTAGACCGCCCCGCTCCGATCCACCACCACGCCCTGCGGATCCGCCAGCTCGCGGGCGATCGTCGTCACCGCGCCGGCGGGCGAGACCCGAAACACGTCGCGGATGTGGAATCCGGTGCTGATGACGATGCTGCCATCCGGGGCCGCCGCCATGTTCGTCCGGTGATAGTGCCCGGACGGCAGCTTCGCCACACGCCTGACGTCGCCCTGGGGCGTGAGGCGCAGGACCTCACCGAGCGAGTCGACGACGATGAGGTCGCCGGTGGTGAGCGCCGCCACCGACACGAACCGCCACAGCAGCTCTCCCCGGGGAAGCTTCGTCCACTCGCGCGGGAACAACGGCGCGAACAGATCGAGGCGCCGCGGCAGCGGGCGCGGCTCGTCCACGTCGACCCGGAACACGAGCGGCCCATGATAGCTGTCGACCTCGGGAGCGAGCGCTGGCGGCGGCGGCGACTCCGACCGGAGCTGGGTCTCCGGGCTCATGTAGTCCAGGATCACCAGGCGCCCCTGCGGATCGAGCGCGATGCCGCCGCCGCCGACCAGGTGATTGAGCCCCACCGCGAGCGGGGTCAGTCGCCGGCCGGCGCTGAGCCGGTAGACGCGGTTACCGTTCTCCTCGCCGAGGAAGACGTCGCCGGAGCGTGGATCGACGGCGAGACTGCCCAGTGTCATCTTGCGCGATTCCTCGGCGAAGGGGACGACGATCTTGGGCAAGCGGGAGGCGTCGAGCGGCAGCGGACCGCTCGGATCGAGCTCGACGATCTCTCCGGCCGCGTCGCCCTGGCCCAGGGCGAGGACGACCAGTCGCCCGGAGGCCGTGAGCGACACCTGGATGGGCCGGACGATGCCCGTCGCCACCACGTCGGCGTCGGATCGGCCGGCAAGACGGACGTCGGCGCCGAGTACGGGAAGCACGACCAGGCCGAGGGCCCAGCCGGTGGCGACCGCGCACGCGAGATGGAGCGCGTTACTCATTCTTGACACGGAGAAATCGCCGGTGCTAGGTTTCGCCCACGAGCGCGGTGCACCTCTTCACCGGGAGTCGACCAATGATCAAACACGTGTCCGTCGGTCTCCTCATGGCCTCCATCGTCCTCGTCCTGGGCCCTTCCGTCGACGCCCAGGACGACGTCAAGGCTCCCAAAGGAGTGGGAGTCAGGGGTCTCGTGACCTCCCTGGGGGGATTCAGCGCCACCGTCAACGCGCCGATCCTCCTCACGGGCTCCACCGTCGTGCTTGAACCGGGCGGCCGAACCGGTCGCCAGCAGTTCCGTGTGCCAACGTACATCTACGTCATCGACGGAATCTTGACCACCGAGTACGAAGCCGGACCGGTCGGGATCGCGGGCGCGCAGTATCACTCCGCCGGCCAGTCGTTCATGGACAACGGCGGTTGGTGGCACAACCACTTCAACCGGAGCAACAAGCCGGTGAAGTATCTCATCCTGCACATCGGCTACCCCGGGCGTCCCGACCCCATCCAGAAACCCGACCCCGAATAGCCCTCGGAGGGGGGCTCTGCCCCCCTTCCTCGTCGGAGGGGGCCTCGACGGCCCCCTCCGAGACCTCCCCCTCGAACCCCGATTGCGCCGGCAAAGCCGGCGCTCGATCTCGTCTCGTTTCCCACCCTGCGAACTCTCGCCTGAGTACCTCGCTGATCCAACGCTCGAGCGGCGGCTTGCCGCCGCAGCCCCCCGGGGGGAGGCAGGCCGAGGTGCGGGCCGTCAGGCCCGCACACGGCCGTCGGAAGGGGGGCGCAGCCCCCCTCCGAGCTATTTGCCGGCTCCGCCGGTGATGCCGGTGATGAAGTGGTCGAGGAAGAAGCTGTAGAGGATCGCGACGGGCAAGCCGACGAGGAGCCCGGCGGCCATCAGCGAGCCCCAGTAGTAGACGTCGCCCCGGATGAGCTGCGTCGGGACGCCGACCGGTATCGGCATCTGATCTCCGGCCGCCACGAACGCGAGTCCGTAGAGGAAGTCCTGCATCGACAGCGTGAAGGCGAAGATCACCGTGGTGAGGATTCCGGGCAGGCTGATCGGCAAGATCACCCGCACCATCGCGCCGAGCTGACCGCAGCCGTCCACGCGCGCCGCTTCCTCGATCTCCATCGGCACCGTTTTGAAGAACCCCATGAGGAGCCACGTGCAGAACGGGATGGTGAACGTCGGATACGTCAGGACCAGCGCCCACCAGGAGTCCTGCAGGTCCAGCGTGGCCACGATGCGGGACAGCGGCAGGAACAGGATGATACCCGGCACCAGATACGTCATGAAGATCCCGATGCCGATATTCTCGGCGCCCGGGATCCGCAGCCGCGCGAGCGCGTAGCCGGCCGGCACCGCCGTCAGCAGCGTGATGCCGGCTACCCAGGCCGAGATGGTCAGCGTGTTCTGGAGCCATGCGCCGTAGTACGTGTTCTGGAACAGGTACGTGAAGTTCTTCCACGTCGGCGGCATGTGGAACCAGAACGGGAAGATGTCCATGCGGTAGAGGTCGGGGTCCTGCTTGAACGCCGTGATCGCCATCCAGTAGATGGGAAACATCGCGATCACGATGAACGGGACCAGGCCGAGGTAGACGAGCGTGAGACGGCGGGTTTCCTTCGCCCGGCGGCCGGCCGGCGCCTGCATCCTAGTACTCCCGCCGCTTGAGGTTTCGGAGCAGCAGGATCATGAGCAGGAAGAGCGGGGGAAACAGGAAGAGCGCGATGGCCGCGCCGCGCCCGAGCGCCCCCGCCTGGATGCCGACCTGGTAGGCGAGCACCGGCAGGATCTTGGTCGCGTTGGCGGGGCCGCCCTGCGTGAGCAGGTACACGACGCTGAGGTCCGACAACGTGAAGACCGTGTCGAACAGGAAGCCGATCAGGAGGATCGGGGCGATCATCGGGACGATCACGTGGTGGAAACGCTGGAGGAAGTTGCAGCCGTCCACCTTCGCCGCGTCCAGCACTTCGGTCGGCACCGCGGTGAAGCCGGCCAGCAGCACGATGGCGGAGAACGGATACGTCCGCCAGACGTTGACGGCGATCACCGCCCACAGGGCCAGCTCCGGCTGGCCGAGCCAGATCGGCCAGCTGGGCGAGCCGTACATGCCGATGATCCCGGCGCGGCTCAGGACCCAGTTGATGGCGCTGAACTGCGAGTCGTACATCCACTTCCAGTTCAGTACGCTGATCGCGATGGGCAGCGTGAACGGGATCACGACGAGCCCGCGGATGATCTTCTTGCCGGGGAAGTTCTGCAGAAGCAGGAACGCGAGCGCCGTGCCGAGCAGACCCTTGAAGATGGCGGCCACGACCGTGAAGACGATGCTGTTCTCGAGCGCGAGGATGAACGTCTCGCTCTCCAGGGCCGCTCGAAAGTTCTCCAGGCCGACGAAGTTGGCCACCGGGTCCGCCACGGAGGCGTCGCTGAGGGCGAGGTACAGCGAGAAGAGGAACGGCGCGCCGACGAGCAGCACGACGTAGAGCACGGCCGGAGCGAGCAGCGTGTAGCCGAAGAGGTAGCGCCGGGTGGTCGATCGCCGCCACCAGGACCGCGTCCGGGGGCGGACGGTGGGGGGAACGGCGGCGGCGACCCCCGCTGCAACCTCGGGGTCGCCGCCGCGATGGACTACGGTCATGCGCGCTTGTACTTGGCGAAGATGCGGCGGTACTCGCCCATCCCCCACTTCATCACGTCTTCGATGGGCTGGTTGCGGGCCACGCGCGTGAACATGTCGGGCAGGACGAACAGGTTCACGACCTCCTGGACCGGAGTCGTGAACGGCCCGGGATGGCCGTAGAAGGCGACGATCTTGGGGAAGTCCTGGAGGATCTGCATCTTCGGATCGGCACCGATGATGGGCATCGGCTTCTGGGCGTCACCGAGGAGGTAGGGCATGTTGTAGCCGCGGCTCTGGATCATGCCCTCCTTGAAGTTGTCCAGGAAGTGGACCAGGAACTCCTTGGCCGCCTGCTGGTTCTTGGAGAACTTCCAGATCATGTAGACGTTGGCGGCCGCGGTGCTGACGCGCTTGCCGCCCGGGCCCGCCGGCTCCATGGCGATGAAGGTGTTCTTGAAAACGTCGGGGTTCGTGTCCTCGGTCGTGCGGTAGGCCGAGATGGCGTCGTGGATCCAGCAGCCGACGCCCGAGGCCAGGAAGCGATTGTCGGAGGCATCGTCCCAGGAGAAGACCTCCGGGGTCATGCCCTCGTCGAACAGCGCCTTGGCGAAGCGCAGCGTCTCGCGCGTCTCCTTGGAGTCGATGAGGATGTTCTCGCCGGACGGATCGGTCTCGCCGCCGCCGAAGCTGAAGAGCAGCGAGCGCCAGTTGAGGTTGGCGTCGGCGCACTGTGAAAACTGGATGCCGGTGGGATGGCCCTTCGGCTTGAGCGTGCGCGCGGCGACTCGCGCGAGCTCCCACGTGTCCGGCGCCTTCAGATTGTTCGCGTCGAAGAGATCCTTCCGATACAGCATCGGCAGCAGGATGTAGAACATCGGCACGCCGAACTGCCGCCCCTCGACCTCGACCAGCGGCTTGGCGGTCGGGATCCAGCCGCCGTGCTTCTTGCCGGTCGAATCGAAGATGTCGCTGATGTCGGCCAGGCTCTTGTAGTAGAGCCGGGTCAGGATCGACGAGCCGTTCATGATGATGTCGTGGCCGGCACCGGCCGCGAACTCGGCCGCCATGCGCGCCGGCAGCTCGAGGTGCGGGATGTGGTCCACGCGCACCTTCACGCCGAGCTTGTCGCCCCACTCCTTCGTGAACTTGGTGTCGAACCACGTGTCGTAGGCGGGAATGAAGTGGCTCCACTGCAGAATGCGGAGCGTCGTGCCCCTGGGCTGGGCCGGCGCCTGACGCGCCTCCAGCATCGTGGCAAGCGATCCTCCCGCGACACCGACTCCGGTTGTCTTCAGAAAGTCACGGCGACTGACGCCCGGACGATCGTGCGATGCTGAGCGATCCATCATGGTTGCCTCCTTGAGGGTTGGGACGGGACCGTGGAGCCACGCTTCTCACTTAACCAATCGCTTATGAAGCCACCTCCGACGGGCATGACGATGCTAAAAAGTTAATTCTTTTAAGCTTTCGCGTGGGGACTTGTCAAGTAGCGTTCACGGTCACGACAGGCGACGACAGCGACCAACGCCAACCTCCCGCCTTTCCAGTGATACTCTGACGCGCCATGCGCCGGCCGGTAGTGGTCCTCGTGATCGTCCTGGCCGTGGTCGGACTGTTCGCGGGTGGGCTGGCGTGGCTCCTCGATACCCCCCCGGCACCGGCCG
This sequence comes from Methylomirabilia bacterium, assembly GCA_041492755.1. Classification (GTDB taxonomy): domain Bacteria; phylum Methylomirabilota; class Methylomirabilia; order Rokubacteriales; family CSP1-6; genus JBGPXN01. The sequence goes on from JBGPXN010000025.1 coordinate 22,423, forward strand.
GCGCCAGCCGTGCTGCCCGCCTGTACTACGGATTCTGTGTCCCCTGCCACAGCGTAGACGGCCGCGGGTCGTGGCGAGCGTTCCTCTTCCTGCTGCGGCCAGGCGATCTCAGCGACCGCGGGCGCATGCGGCAGCACTCCGACGAGTACCTGTTCAACATCATCAAGTACGGCGGGGCGAACTTCGGTCGTCCCGGGATGCCGGCGTTCGGGTACCAGCTCAGCGACGAGGAGGTCAAAGAGCTCGTCGCCTACGTGCGAACGCGCGCGCGCTGAGCCGCCCCGTTTTCGGACGTCTCTGAGGGCAGGGTTCTTGCTTTTCATCCGTAGGCGTCGGGACTTCATGGAGGGAGCCGCTCGATCCGAAGCAGGGTGAGCTGATCGTCCTTGGCCCGGACGGCGAGGCGGACGCGGTCGCCGGGCTTCACGCCGACAGCATCGATCAGCTTCGGGTCGCCGAAGACGGCCATCAGCTCCATCGCGCCCATGGACAGGCCGGGCACGGCACCGTGCCGGACCAGTAACAGGTTGGACGCGGGGCGGGCCACGACCTCACCTCTGACCTCGTACGCGGGCGGGCGCACGACGGTTCCCCACAGCCCGACCGCGAACGCCAGGAGCAACGCGACGAACAGAAAAACGAGCGCCCACCGCGCGCGGCGGTGGGCGCTCGGGGCGGAAAGCTTGAACGTTCAGCGCCTCATCGACTGCCCGTAGTCGAACCGGTCACTTACCTGATTCGGGCGGATGTCGTCACCGGTAACGACCCACTTCGTCCCGCAGCCTTCCTCGACGACCCGGGTGCTCGCCTTGTAGCCGCTGCCGAGCGTGAGCCCGAACAGCGTCACGCCGAGCGCGGCGCCGAGCACGCAGAGCCCCACGTTGAAGGGCGCCTTGAACGCGGTCAGCACGCCGGCGCCGATGTCGTAGGCATCGGTCCCGCGCGGCTCCGCCGCCGACTCCTTGAGTCGTTCCCGTACGAGATCCGGGGACGTCGCCCCCTGAGCGAAGGCGACCGGAGACAGGGGTCCTCCGAGCGCGAACGCGACCACGGCCACGAACGCCACGAGCCGCAAACCGTTTTGCATGGTGCCCTCCTCCGAAAGAGAGACCCACTGATCTTAACGCAGGGACGACCCGGTGGCCCAAAGGTGCCGCCATGGCGCGAGGCCCGGGCGCGCGGGAGAAGGCGGGGCTATAATCGGCCCCACACCCTTCGTCCGGAGGATCGCCCCATGAAGCTCGTCCGGTTCTCGGTCAACGGTCAACCGCCCCGCGTTGGAGCACTCCAGGGCGACCGCATCGCCGATCTGCAGGCCAGCCTGGCCGCCTCCCTGGCCCGCCGCGGCATCGTCCGCGCGCAGGAGATCGCGACCACGCTGGTCCCGCCCAGCGCCCGCGCATTTCTCGAGGGTGGCTCGGCGGCGCAGGAAGCCGTCAACTCGATCACGGACTGGGTGACGGTGCCGGCGAGCTCGGCGCGCCTGCACGCCCCCATCAGCGATCCCGGCAAGTTCATCTGCATCGGGCTGAACTACCGCGATCACGCGGAGGAAGCCGGGCAGCCGATTCCCAAGGAGCCGCCGATCTTCGCGAAGTGGGCGAACGCGATCCTCGACCCGGGCGAGCCCATCCTTCGAGCGCGCGCCTCGACGCAGCTCGACTGGGAAGTGGAGCTGGGGGTGGTGATCGGCCGCACCGCCCGGCACGTCTCGCGCGAGCAAGCGCTCGACTACGTGTGGGGCTACACGATCATCAACGACGTGAGCGCGCGCGACTTCCAGTTCCTCACCAGCCAGTGGATGGCCGGCAAGATCCCGGACACCTACGCGCCCGTCGGCCCGTACGTCGCGGACCGCGGCGAGATTCCCGATCCGCACGTCCTCAGCCTCAAGACCTGGGTCAACGGCACCCAGATGCAGAACGGCAACACCAAAACGCTGATCTTCGACGTGCGCTACCTGGTGAGCTATCTGTCGGGTCTCATCACCCTGCAACCCGGCGATCTGATCGCGACGGGCACTCCGCCCGGCGTCGGCTTTGCCAAGAAGCCGCCGGTGTTCATGCAGCCGGGTGACGTCTGCCGGATGGAGATCACCGGGCTGGGCGTGCTCGAGAACCCGATCAAGGAAAGCTGACGGGCCGATGCTCGATTTCCTCGCGCCGCTCGTCGTCTCGAACACGACGAAGATCGTGCTCCTGTCGCTCGACGGGATCGGAGGGCTTCCGCGACCCGAGACGGGCAAGTCCGAGATGGAAGAGGCGCGGCTCCCGAACCTCGACGGGCTCGCCCAACGCGCGGCGTGCGGGCTGATCCGCCACGTCGCGCCCGGCATCACCCCCGGGAGCGGGCCGGGCCACCTGGGCCTGTTCGGCTACGATCCGCTCCGGTACCAGGTCGGACGCGGCGTGCTCGAATCGCTGGGTATCGAGTTCGATCTCCGCGCGGGCGACGTCGCCGCCCGCGGCAACTTCTGTTCGGTCGACGGCGCCGGTCTCATCACCGACCGCCGCGCCGGCCGCATCGCCACGGACGTCTGCATCCGTCTCACCGAGCGCCTGCGCGGTATCCGTTTGCCCGGGGTCGAGCTCCACGTCGAGCCGGTCAAAGAGCACCGCTTCGTGCTGGTCATGCGCGGTCCCGGTCTCAGCGGCCGGCTCAGCGAAACCGACCCGCAGGTGCTGGGCAAGGTGCCCCGGCCCGTCCGGCCGATGGAGCCGTCGGCCGCGGCGACCGCACAGTCGGTCAACACGTTCATCGCGGAAGCCGGCCGCCGGCTGGCCGACGCGGCGCCCGCCAACATGGTCCTGCTGCGCGGATTCGACCAGTTGCCGGCGCTGCCGCGGTTCTCCGAGGTCTTCCAGCTCAAGGCGGCGGCCATCGCGGCGTACCCGATGTACCGCGGGCTCGCGAAGCTCGTGGGGATGGAGGTGCTGAAGACCGGCAGCACCTTCGCGGACGAGGTCGCGACCCTTCAGCAGCACTGGGACAGCTACGACTTCTTCTTCCTCCACTACAAGGACACGGACAAGGCCGGCGAGGACGGTGACTTTCCGGCGAAAGTCGCGGCGCTCGAGCGGCTGGACGCGTTCGTGCCCGAAATCATGGCGCTCGAGCCCGACGTGTTCGTGGTCACGGGCGACCACGCCAGCCCCTCGGTACTGGCCGGTCACGGCTGGCAGCCGGTGCCGGTGGTCCTCTCGAGCCGGTACTGCGGCGCGGATCCCGTGACCACCTTCACGGAGCGGGCGTGCGCGGCCGGCACGCTCGGCGTGCTGCCGGCGCAGCACCTGATGCCGCTCGTCATGGCCAACGCCCTCCGGTTGACCAAGTTCGGAGCCTGATCCAAGACTCGACGGCTCGCAGGTTGCTTCTGCTGCCGGGAGAGCATTCATGCGTTTTCTGCTGAGACTGCTCGCCGCCCTGTGGCTCGCGACGCTCGTCGTCAGCATCGGCTTCGCCTATTTCGAGGTCCAGGAGGATCGAGCCCAGCTCGTCCAGGACCTCCAGCGGCGGGCGGCGCTCGTCGCCGACGCCGTCCGCGAGGCGGCCGAGCCGCTGGTGGCGCGGCAAGCCCGAGCCGGCTACGACCGGGTGTTGAAAAGGTTCGGCCGCACCGATCGCGGTATCGGCCTGTTCGACGAGTTCGGCGGGGTCATCGAGGCCACGGCCGACGTCCGGCCGTACGTCGGGCCGCTTTCTCCCATCGTGTCCGACGCCATCCAAGCCAACGGTCCCGTGCGGCGCTTCCAGGTCCTGGGCGGGCGGACGACCTTCGTTCACGCGATACCGTTACAGAAAGACGACCGCCCGATCGGCGCCGCCGCCGTCGTCCTCGACGCGGACTATCTGGAACGCAGCGAGTGGGCGCTGTGGCAGCGGACCGGGGTGCGCCTTGGCGTCCTCATCCTGTTCCTGTCCGGAGTGACGTGGCTGCTCGTGCGCTGGAGCATCGCCCGCCCCCTGGCGCGCATGACGGAGTGGACCAAGCAGGTGCGCTCGGGGCGTCCGCTCGTGCCGCCTCCCGATGCGGACGCCTATCTCTTCGGCTCGCTCGCCGGCGAGGTGGCTGGCCTGGCCCGCACGCTCAACCGGGCGCGGACGGCGGCCGAGCACGAGGCACGGCTTCGGCTCATGGGTGAGAGCATCTGGACCGAGGAGCGGCTCAAGCAGTTCGTGCTGATGCGCTTCGGCAACCGCCCCATCTTCGTTATCTCGAACCGCGAGCCCGTCAGCCACGTTCGGGATGGCAAGGGCATCCGGACCTTGCAGCCGGCGAGCGGCCTCGTCACCGCCCTGGAGCCGATCATGCTGGCGTGCGGTGGCGTGTGGGTCGCGCACGGCAGCGGCGACGCCGACCGCCTGGTCGGCGAGCGCGTGGGCGTGCCGCCCGAGGACCCAACCTACACGCTGCGACGCGTCTGGCTCGATGCCGAGGAGGAAGCCGGCTATTACTACGGCTTCAGCAACGAGGGGCTCTGGCCGCTCTGCCACATCGTCCACGAGCGGCCGCAGTTCCGCGCCGACGACTGGCGCCATTACCGTGCCGTCAACGAGCGCTTCGCGCGCGCGCTCCTCGAGGAAATGGAGAAGGCCGACGCCCCGGTCGTGCTCGTGCAGGATTACCACTTCGCGCTCCTGCCCGCGCTCATCAAGCGCGCGCGTCCGGACGCCAGCGTCGCGCTCTTCTGGCACATCCCCTGGCCCAACGCCGAAGCGTTCGGCATCTGTCCGTGGCAGGAGGAGATCCTGCTCGGGATGCTCGGCAGCGACCTGATCGGCTTCCACACCCAGGTCCATTGCAACAACTTCCTCGACACGGTCGAGCGCACGATCGAGGGCCGCGTGGACTGGGACCACTTCGCCGTCGTCCGCGGCCAGCACACGACCCGCGTGACGCCGTTCCCGATCAGCGTGGCGCCGGAAGCCCACGACGGCGCCACCGACCGGGACAGCCTGCTCGCCCGCCTCGGCGTCGCCGCCGAGTTCGTCGGGGTCGGCGTCGAGCGCATCGACTACACGAAGGGGCTGCTCGAGCGCTTTCGGGCACTGCGTCGCTTCTTCGAGCGCTGGCCCGAATATCGGCGGCGCGTGGTGTTCGTCCAGCTTGCGTCCCCGAGCCGCAGCCGCATTCCGCGCTACGAAGCGCTACAGAACGAGATCAGGGACACGGTCGCGCGGATCAACGAGGAGATCGGCGAGCGGGGCTGGCGTCCCATCGTCTACCACGAGCGCCACCACGACCGTGGCGAGATCACCGCGCACTATCGGGCCGCCGACTTCTGCATGGTCACGTCGCTGCACGACGGCATGAACCTCGTCGCCAAGGAATACGTGTCCGCGCGCGAGGACAATGACGGCGTCCTCGTCCTCAGCCGCTTCACCGGCGCCTCGCGGGAGCTGCCGGACGCGCTGCTCATCAACCCGTACGACATCGAGGGCACCGCCGAGGCGATCCACCGCGCGCTGGAGATGCCGGCGGAGGAGCGGCGGATGCGCATGGCGCGCATGCGCGCCCATGTGGGGGAGCACAACATCTACCGGTGGGCCGGCATGCTGCTGGCGGAGCTGGCACGGCTGCCCCACGCGCCACCGGTGCGTCGCGAGCTGGCGAGCTGAAAGTCATCACCGTTCGCCTGTAAACCTTTCCGCTGTCAAACCGGCCCGCGCCGGGAAGCTCGGCCCAACTCCTCGAAATAGCGACTCCCGATTCATGGCATCCCGTTTGCCTTCCTTAGCCAACACGTTTCGCCCCCTGGAGAGGAGCACGGTGATGAGAGACGAACGCCCGATGGACGAGAACGTGGTCGATATCGACATGAAGGGCGCGCCGGCCTGCGGCCGCTGCTTCATGCTCGTGGCCCGCTATGCATCCCAGGTCGTCGCTCGAACCGGGACGTACCACCGCGAATGCTACGAGGCGTGGTATTTCGGCCGTCACGGCAAGCGCCCACGGCTGGTTCAGAGCGCCGGCAACCGACACCGCTACCAGACCCGCGATCTCGCGGCTTAGTCACCCGGAGCGGCGACGACCCGGCCGACGCCCCGCCGAGTGCGTCCTTCCGAGCCCTTGCCTTCTCGCCGTCCGCTCCGAGCCTTCCCGTTGTCCACTCCGAGCCTTCCCGTTCTCTGGGCTTACGGTCGGGGGCTGTCGGCCTTGTACTCGCGTCGGGTTTGGGCCGTAGTGGGAGCGGAGGGCGGCGGTGAGGCGGGAGCGGGATAGCCTGGGGATCAAGGCAGTGCCAGAGCGGGCGCTGTGGGGAGTGTTCACCCAGCGGGCGCTGGAGACGTTTCGGCTGTCCGGACATCCGGCCCATCCGGGCCTGATCCGGGCGTACGCACGGATCAAGCGGGCGGCGGCGCGCACCAATGCCCGTCTCGGGCTCCTGCCTCCACGGATGGCGCGGGCCATCATCGCGGCCGCGGACCGTGTGATCGCCGGCGAGGTAAAGGAGGCGTTTCCGCTCGACATCTTCCAGGCGGGGGCCGGGACGCCGACGCACATGAACGTCAACGAGGTGCTGGCCAACGTCGCCAACGAGCGGCTGGGCGGCCGGCGCGGCCATTACGCGCCCATCCATCCCAACGACCACGTCAACCTCGCCCAGTCCTCCAACGACGTCACCCCGACGGCGGTGCGGCTGATGGCGCTCGAGCTCGCGCGGCCGCTGGGGGAGGAGGTCCGGCGCCTGGAAGCGGAATTCCGGCGACTCGCCGGCCGGGAGGCCGGCACCCTGAAGCCGGGCCGTACGCACCTGCAAGACGCCGTGCCCATCACCTACGGCCAGGTCTTCGCCGGATACGCCGAGGCCCTGCGGGCGGCGGCGCGCGCGGTGGACGTGGCCCTGGCCGAGCTTCGTGTGATCGGCCTCGGCGGGACGGCCGTGGGTACGGGCCTCACGGCGCATCCGCGCTTCAGGACCATGGCCACGCGCGAGCTGAGCCGGTTGACCGGCGAGCGCCTCGCTCCTGCCCCGAGCCCCGTGGCCTCGGCGTGGAGCCTCCGACCGTTTGCCGGGTGCTCCGCGGCGCTCCGGGGCCTTGCGCTCGACCTCGGCAAGATCTGTTTCGATCTGCGGCTGCTCGCCTCCGGGCCCCAGGCGGGCCTCGACGAGCTTCGCCTCCCCGAGGTGGAGCCCGGCTCGTCGATCATGCCCGGCAAGGTGAATCCGTCGATACCCGAGGCCGTCCAGATGGTGTGCTTCCAGGTGCGCGGCGCCGACCACGTCATCGCGCTGGCCGCGGCGGCGGGCGAGCTGGAGCTCAACGTGATGACGCCGGTGATCGCCTTCAATCTCGCCGAGAGCTTCGAGATGCTCACGCGAGCGGTCCGACTTCTGCGGGAGGGCTGCGTCGAGGGCCTCGCCGTGAACCGCGCGCGGGTCCGCGCCTGGTTGAACGGGAGCCGCGTGGAGGCAACGGCCCTGTCCCCCTATCTCGGGTACGAGGTCACGGCTGAGTTGGTGAAAGAAGCACTCGCGACGGGCCGGCCCCTGCGCGAGACGGTGGCAAAGCGCGGCCTGTTCGACCGGCGGAGCCTCGACCGTCTGCTCGCGCCGCGCGCCGTCACCGGCCCGCGGCCCCTCGACCGGGCGCTGCGGCGGCGGGTTCAAAGCTCGGCCGCCTACCGTGCGGCCCGCGCCGCTCTCGCCCTTCCGGCGCCCAACAAAAGGCTTGTTGCGCGTGGGAAGGGCGCCATACTCGGGTGACCATGCGCCCGATCTTCGTGTGCGCGGACGCGCTGTTGTGGACGCTGATGTCGGCGGCCGACGGCGCCAGCACGCGCGCCACGTTCGTCGTCGAGACGCCGAAGCTGCGGACGCGCATCGGCCGCCAGGGCGCGCGGGTCATCACCGGTGATCTCGAGGGCGAGGGTGTCTACCGGCGCGCTTTCAAGTCGGGCCTGGAGCCCGTGCTCATCGCGGTGCCGGCAGGGCGGCGCGGTCGGGTCGTGGCCGCGGTCCGGCGGGTCGCGCCGCAGGCGCCGCTGATCTCGCTCTCCGAGGAACGGCCGCCCGCGGAGGGGCTGCCCGGCGTGACGAGTCTGCCCCTGGCCAGCATCGCCGAGCGTGTCATCGAACCCGCGCTCGAGCGCGCCGTCCTCCTCGGGCGCGCCCGCGAGCTGCGCGCGCACTTCAAGGACGCCGAGCGGGTGCTCATCCTCTTACAGGACGATCCCGATCCCGACGCGATCGCGTCCGCGCTGGCGCTCCGCGTCCTCCTCGGCCGGACGAAGGCCGCGACGCCCATCGCGACGTTCGGCGCGATCACCCGCCCCGAGAACCGCACGATGACGCGCATCCTCGAGATCGAGGTCGAGACCATCACGCCGGCGGCCGTCGCCGAGTACGACCGGGTGGCCATGGTCGACGCCCAGCCGAGCTTCTTCGAGGAGACGCTGCCGGAGATCGACCTCGTCATCGATCATCATCCCGAGGACGCGCCCGTGCGCGCGCGCATCAAGGACGTGCGCCCGAGCTACGGCGCGACCTCGACGATCCTGTGGGAATACCTGCGCGCGGTCGACGCGAAGTTCACACCGCGGCTGGCCACCGCGCTCTTCTACGGCATCAAGGCCGACACCCAGTACCTCGAGCGGGGCACCGTCCGCGCGGACATGGAGGCGTTCACGTTCCTGCACGCGCACGCCAACCACGGCGCGCTTCGCCGCATCGAGCGCCCGGAGCTGCCGGACGCCGCGCTCGACGGGCTGGCCGCGGCCATCGGACGCCGCCGTCTCCTGGAGGGCGTCGTCTTCGTCCACGCCGGCGCCATCGCCTACCCGGAGCTGGTCGCCCAGTTCGCCGACTTCTTTCTCCAGGCGCAGGGCGCCGAGTGGTCGGTGGTGTCCGGAACCGCCGACGCGACGCTCTACGTGTCGGTCCGCAACGTCGGCTATGTCCGCGCGGCCGGCCCGGTGGTGCGCCGCGCGTTCGGCGACCTCGGCGGCGCGGGCGGGCACCGCACGATGGCGCGGGCGGTGATCCCGCTCAGCGAGTGGCGCGCGCGCGTCGGCGCCGCCACCGACGAGGCGATTCCGGACGCGATCGCGGCACGCTTCCTGCGCGCGCTGGAGGCGTGAGGCGGCGGCCATGACCGAGACCGAGCGCCTGACCGAGTCGATCAAGGAGCTGCTCTCGAGCGGCCGCGACGAGCGCCTCGCCGCCGCGCTCGAGGACGCTCACCCGGCCGACGTGTCATCCGTCGTCCGCGAGATCCCGCTGCCCGACCAGGTGCGGGTGTTCCGTCTCCTGTCGCCGCCGCACGCCGGCGCCGTCCTCTCCGAGCTCGACGATCCGACGCGCCTCGACTTGATGCGCGCGCTGGACGAGACCGAGGTCTCCCGCATCCTCGACCAGATGCCGACCGACCACGTCGTCGAAGTGGTCGAGGAGCTGCCGCCGGAGGAGGCCGAGAAGATCCTCGACCTCATGAAGGAGGAGAAGTCCGAGGAGGTCCAGGAGCTCCTCGAGTATCCCGACGGCTCGGCCGGCCGCCTGATGTCCCCGAACTTCATCGCCGTCCACGAGACGGCCACGGTGGCGCAGGCCATCGAGCACATCCGCAAGTCGGTCACGGGCGACGACGCCTTCTACCTCTACGTGGTCGACGATCACGATCACCTCGTCGGCCTGGTGCCCCTGCATCGTTTGGTCACGGCCGATCCGCGCACGCCCGTGCGCGCCATCCGCGACGACGACGTGCAAAGCGTGACCGTCGACACCGATCAGGAAGAGGTGGCGCGGGTCGTCCAGCGCTACAACGTGCTCGAGGTCCCGGTCGTCGACGCCAATCGCCGTTTGCTCGGCACCATCGGCGTCGAGGACGTGATCGACGTCATCCAGGAGGAGGCGACCGAGGACATCCAGCGCCTCGGCGGCGCCACCGGCGACGAGACCGTGCTCGATCCGCCCCGCGCCGTCTTCACCAAGCGCCTCGTGTGGCGGATGATCAACCTCGGCACGGCCCTCCTGGCCGCGTCGGTGATCGGGCTCTTCGAGCCGGCGATCCAGGCGTTGGCCACGCTGGCCGTCTTCATGCCGATCGTGGCGTCGATGGGCGGCATCGGCACGACGCAGACCGCCACCATCGTCATTCGGGGGATCGCGCTCGGTGACGTCACCGGAGGCGTGCTGCGGCGCGTGCTGATGAAAGAGTTGTGGCTGGGTCTTACCACCGGTATCGCCAACGGCGTGATCCTTGCTGTCATCGCTTACGCATGGAAGGGGCGGCTCCTGCTGTCCGTGATCCTCGGCGTTGCCCTTGTTTTCAACATGATGGTGGCGGCGGTGGTCGGCACGCTCGTCCCCATCGCGCTGCGCTGGTTCCGGATCGACCCCGCGATCGCGTCGAGCGTGATCGTCACGACGTTCACCGACGTGTGCGGCTTCTTCTCGTTTCTCGGCCTCGCCACGCTGCTGCTGACGTTCCTGACCTGATTTCATCGGGGGCCCCGATATGGCCCCCGATACCCCCAACGTTCGACGCGCCCCGGCGAAGCCGTGGCGCGTCTCGACTGTACGCTGATCTTTTCCGGGCCCCGAAATGGCCCCCACACCCCCGGCGTAGCCGTGGCGCACCTCGACTCTACGCTGAGCTTTTCCGGCGTTCCGTGGCTGCTTCTGCGCGGAAAAGCCGCTTGGCAACGCCGAGCGGCAGCGGGTAAGATACCCCGACGATTCGGCCGGTGCCGGACCGTCCTCCAATCCGAGCTGCCGGAGGTACACACGTGGACGTAGTGCTGGAGAAGAGGCAGGTCGAACGGGCGTACGAGTTCTATGCTCCCGTGTACGATTTCGTCTTTGACTGGGTCTTCGCTCCCGGCCGCGTGTCCGCGATCAAGCATCTGCACCTGCAGCCCGGGGACCGCGTGCTGGAAGTCGGGATCGGCACCGCGCTCAACCTGCCGCTCTATCCGCCCGCCGTCCGACTCACCGGCATCGATCTCTCGCAGGAGATGCTCGACAAGGCGATCGAGCGCGTCCAGAACCTCGCCATGCGCCACGTGGTCCTCAAGGTCATGGACGCGACGGCGATGGACCTTCCGGAGAACGCCTTCGAAAAAGCCGTCGCCACCTACACCATCTCCGCCGTCCCCGATCCGCTCGCCGTGCTGCGCGAGATGCGCCGCGTCGTCAAGCCCGATGGCATCATCGTCATCCTCAATCATTTCCGGAGCGACCGCGCGTTCCGCCACTTCGAGGACTTCATGGCGCCGATCTGTACCCGCCTGGGGTGGAAATCGAACCTCGAGATGGCCCCGTTGCTGAAGCAAGCCGGCCTGACCCCCGAGGTGGTGCTGCGGGTCAATCTCCTGAACGGGTGGCGCCTCGTGAAGTGCATCAACCGGAAGTAGCCCGGCTCCTCCTCCTCGTCCTCGCCGCGCTCCTCGCTCTTCCGGTCCTGACCGCCGTACCGCCTGCCATCTTCGCCGGCGCGTTCTTGCTCGAGTTCGGCACCGCCGGCGCAATGCCCGCGCTCTCGTACCTCACCGACGCACCGGTGCGACAACCGTTTCCGTTGCCGGGCGCCGCGGCCGATCGCTACGCCGCGCCCGGCGTATTCCCCGGCCGCGCGCTCGTCCTGGTCCCCGGATTCACGCCTCACGGCAAAGACGACGCCCGCGCCCAGGAAGCCGGCGCCCTGCTCGCCCGCGCCGGCTTCGACGTCATGGTCCCGACGCTGCCGGGGTTGATGCGCGGGCGGCTGCGGCCGGACGACGTGGAGCCGGTGGTGGCGGCACTGGCGGCGCGACCTGAGCCGACGACGATCATCGCGGTCAGCGTCGGTGCCGGCCCCGCCCTCCTCGCCGCGGCCGATCCGCGCGTGCGCGATCGCGTGACGACCGTGGTCACGCTCGGCGGCTACGCGTCCGCGCGCGAGCTGGTGCGCTTCTTCGTCACCGGCGAATACGAGTTCGGTGAGATCCGTGGGCGCGTGCGCCACGATCCCGAGCTGGTGCGGATGTTCGTGGAGGTGAACGCCGACCTGCTGGATCCGGACACCGGCCCTGCGGATCGCGTGACGAGCCTCCTGCAACGTCTGCCGCCAACTACGCTGGCGTTACTCGACCGTCTGTCCCCGCTCCGCGTCGCCGCCGATATCCCGGCACGGCTCGTCTTGATCCACGGGCGCAGCGACCGGGCCGTGCCATTCACCGAGAGCCTGCGCCTGGCGGCTGCGCGTCCTCAACGTACGGAGGTGCTCCTGGTCAGCCTGTTCGAGCACCTGGAAGGCGCCGGCGGCTTCGCGCCGTGGAACGAGGCGCGCGATTTCGCGCGGCTCTGGACGGTGGTCTACGCGTTACTCGCCGCGGGCTGAGCCGTCGGATGCCGGATCAGATCAAGGCGCTCTTCCCGTCGCTTCCCGGCCGCTGCACGCCCCACGCGGAGACCTTCGCGAGCACGGTGTTGCGGTGGACGCCGAGCAGGCGGGCGGCGCGGCTCATGTTCCACTGCACGCGCTCGAGGACGCGCAGCACGTACTGGCGCTCGAACTGATCGCACGCCTCGCGTAACGGCAGGCCGGCGTCCTCGGTGAGCCCGGAGCCGGCGGCGGGGAGGCTGACGTCGAGCGGAACGTCGTGGAGCTGGATCACCGGCGCCGTGGCCAGCACCACCGCGCGGTGGTTGCTCTTCGGACGACACCACGCCAACCTCCTATGGGAGCGGAGGTGGAACAAGCGGCCTGACCTCCACGCGCGTAATGCGATTGATGCCTACATCGACCCGAATTTAAATAGTTGCTCGTGGCCGGAAGTGACTCGCGCTCTGTGTCATTCGCGCCCTCGAACTCGCCCGCTTTCTGAGCGGGAGCATTGGAGTTCCTCATTCGAACGAGCAAGTCAGGTTGAGACAGGGCAGGTGGTGTACCTTGACGGCAAGGGGATCGACAAATGCGCAGACTCCGAAGCTCGTGAGAAGCTGGTTGCTGTTGGGCGCGTTGCTGGCCGGCGTACTCGTTGGAGCCAGCGCGGCTACAGCCCTGGAGGTCGGGGAGAAGGCGCCGGACTTTACGCTCCCCGGCACGACGGGGGAGAAGATCAGCTTGAGCCAGTTCCGGGGCAACAAGCTGGTTCTCATCGAGTTCTACGTCGGCGAATCCCCAACGTGAGCGGCGAACCTGTCGACCAGGAAGGTCGACTATGGCAGGTTCCGCGACTTAAACGTCCAGATTCTCGGGATCAGCGCTGACCACACCTTCGCACAACAGACATTTGCGGAGTCGCTGAAGCTCCCGTACCCGCTCCTCAGCGACTCTCCGGACCTCCAGGTTATCCGGAATTACGGCGTCCTGTGGCCCGACCAGATTGGCCCCCTGAAGGACACCGGTGTGGTGGTCGAGCATCGACCGAATACGGCTGCACGGCGGGCGTTCTTCCTGGTGGATCAGCGGGGGATCGTCCGGGGGAAGTGGTTGATCGCGAACAACGCCGTTTTCCCCAGCGAGGACATACTCAAGGTCGCGCGCGAGATGACTGGGAAGCAGTAGGATGCAGCGCCCAAGAACGAACACCGACACTTTCGCGGAGGAGGACCCAGACATGGTGACCTTCGTCAGTCGAACGCTTGGGGCCGTGCTGCTGGCAACTGTACTGGGACTGACCTTGGTCGCCGTCGGTCCAGGACCGGCGAGAGCGGTGGAGGTCGGCGAGCCGGCACCCGCCTTCACGCTGCCGAGCACCACTGGTGCCGACATCTCGCTGAGCGACTTTCGGGGGAAGAAGTGGGTGCTCCTCGAGTTCTACGGCGCCGACTTCGTTCCGACGTGAGCGGCGAACCTGTTGGCCAGGAAGGCCAGCTATAAGAGCTTCGAAGACCTGAGCATCCAGAACCTCGCCGCCAGCGCGAACTTGACCTTCTCGCAGCAGACGTTCGCCGAATCGCTGAAGCTGCCGTTCCCGCTGCTCAGCGACTTCCCCGACCGGAAGCTCATGCGCAGCTACGGGGTCTTCAATGAGAAAAACATGTTGGCGTACAGGTCGTTTTTTCTGATTGATCCGCAGGGCATCATCCGCAAGAAGTGGATCATCGAGAACGGCGGGTCGACGGTTGTGTATAGCGACACCCTCCTGCGGGATATCCGAGAGGTGATCGGCAAGCGCTGACCATGGCACCGGGCGCCCCGGCGGCGATGGACGCATGGCCGCCCGCCTGGCTCGCCGCCCGGGCGGGGCTGCTCGCCTTCGGCCTGCTCGCCGCCGCCCTCGCCGGTGCCGCGAGCGCCGACGAGCCGGCGCTGGCCGCTCTTCTCAAGACCCTCGACCTCCGTGGCTATACCTCCCGCACGGCGCCTCCCCAGTTCAGTGGCAGCACGCTCGACGCCCGGCAACTGTCAATGACGGAGTACCGAGGGACGGTCATTGTTCTGACCTTCTGGGCGAGCTGGTGTCTGGAGTGTCGGGTAGACATGCCCGCGCTGGAGCGGCTCCAGCGCGAGTTCTCGTCGCGGGGATTCGCGATCATCGGGGTCAATGCCCGGGAGAACAAGGAGGCCGTCAGGCGCTACGCCAAGGAGCTGGGCCTGACGTTCCCACTCGTATTGGATCCGAACGGCAAGATCAATGCTCTGTACGGTGTCATTGGGCTTCCGACGACGTTTGTCGTCGGCCGGGATGGACGCGCCATCGCCTTTGCCATCGGACCTCGCCAGTGGGAGAGTGCGCCGGCCCGCGCGCTCATCGCGGCGCTGCTGGCCGAGCCGGCCCCAGGTCCGGCCCCCCGATGATGGCAGGCCGCGGCGTTCTGCTGGTGCTCGGGATCGTGCTCGCGACCGCAGGGGGGATGGCTCGCGCGACCGAAGCGCAATCGCCTCGCCTGGTCAAGATCGGAGCGCTGACGGAGTCATGGGGACCCACGCCGGCCATCGTCGGCCTGCGCGACGGTCTTCAGGAGCTTGGATACCGCGAGAACCAGGACTTCGTGATCGGAGTGCGCTTCGTACAGGGCAACGTCGCCGAGCTCCCCGAGGCCGCCCGCGCCCTCGTCCGCCACGGGGTGGATCTCATTGTTACCACTGCAACAGACACTGCGGGGCACGCCGCGCACATGGCGACTACCCGGATCCCGATCGTCTTCATCGGCGCAAGCGACCCGGTAGGAACAGGACTGGTGAAGAGCTTCGCGCGACCCGGTGGAAACGTTACCGGGGTCGCGGATCTCGGATTCGAGCTCGTGCCGAAGCGAATGGAGATCTTTCGCGAGCTCATCCCAGGCCTGAAACGAGTTCTCCTGGTCTATGACGGGACGAACCCAGATGCTGTCTCGAGATTGGCGGTGCACCGTGACGCCGCCCAACGCCTCGGCCTCACGCTCGTCGAACGACCGGTGCGGACAGAAGATGAGGCTCGATCCGTGATCAACGCGCTCAGGAAGGGCGAGGTGGACGGAATCTTCTCGCCTCGCTTGCTGTTGCAGAATATCCCGGGCTTGATTCTCGAGATCGCACCCAAGCGGGCGATTCCGACCATGTTCGACGACACTTTCTACGTCGAGCGGGGCGGGCTCGCGAGCTATGCCGCGAACTTTTACGGGCTCGGCCGTCAGGCCGCGCGCCTGGTAGACAAGATCCTCAAAGGCGCGAGGCCGAGCGATGTCCCGGTCGAGCAGCCAACGAAGTTCGAGCTGGTGATCAATCTGAAGGCGGCCAAGGCGCTCGGCATCACGATTCCTCAATCCATACTGCTGCGGGCGGATCGACTCATTCCATGATCGATTGCGTTCCTCTCCGCGCTCGTGGGCGCGACCCCGGCCGGTGTGAAAGGTGCCGCGGATCGGACTCTTGCGCGTGGCGTTCGACCATGCCCGTCGCCCGAAGATGAACAGGATCGCCTCTGGGCTGACGTGCATGCTGGTTGCCTTCGCGTCCACCGTAGGTTTCGGCGCGGACCAGGCCGCCCGAGCCGACCATGGGGCCGAGATGGTGCTGGTCCCGGCAGGCGAGTTCTGGATGGGGAGCGACGACGGGAACGACGACGAGAAGCCCCGCCATCGCGTCGATCTTGATGCCTACTCCATCGATAGGTACGAGATCACCAACGGGCTCTACCAGCGCTTCATGGAGGCCACCAATCGCCCGGGGCCACGGTATTGGAGCGACAGCCACCTCAATGGTGCCTCCCAGCCGGTCGTGGGCGTGACCTGGTACGACGCTGAGGCGTATTGTCGATGGGTCGGGAAGCGGTTGCCGACGGAGGCTGAGTGGGAAAAGGCCGCGCGCGGCGACGATGGACGGACGTATCCGTGGGGTGAGCAGTGGGAC
>JBGPXN010000153.1:0-11364 GCA_041492755.1 Methylomirabilia bacterium
CGCCCGCCCACGACGATGGTCGGGTCGTAGCGGCCCTCGGCCAGGACCGCGCCCACCATCGACGTCGTGGTCGTCTTGCCGTGCGTCCCGGCGACGGCGATGCCGTACTTCAGCCGCATCAGCTCGGCGAGCATCTCCGCCCGCGGAATGGTCGGAATGCCCCGCCGCCGGGCCGCCTGGACTTCGGCATTGTCGCGCGAGACCGCCGACGAGTAGACGACGACGTGCGCGCCCTCGACGTGGGCGGCCTCGTGGCCCATGAAGACCTTCACCCCGAGCTGCTCGAGCCGCTCGATCGCCTCGTTGCGCCGCTGATCCGAGCCGGTGACCCGGTACCCGAGGTTGACGAGGATTTCCGCGATGCCGGACATGCCGACGCCGCCGATCCCCACGAAGTGGATCTGCTGATAGCGCTTAAACATGCTGGCCCTGCTGCGAGATGTTCAGCAGCACGCCGGTCGCCAGCATCGTCGTCAGCAACGCCGATCCCCCGAACGAGATGAAGGGCAGCGGCAGCCCCTTCGTCGGCAGCGACCCCGTGACGACGCCGAGGTTGACGAGCGTCTGCACCGCGATGAGGGCGGTGATGCCGAGCGCCAGGTAGGCGCCGAACGCGTCGGGGGCCCGCAGCCCCACGCGGAGCCCACGCCAGATCAGGATCACGAAGCCGGCGAGGATGGCGAGCGCGCCCACGAAGCCGAGCTCCTCGCCGACCACGGCGAAGATGAAATCGGTGTGCGCCTCCGGCAGGTAGAAGAGCTTCTGCTTGGACTCGCCCACGCCGCGCCCGAACACGCCGCCGGCGCCGAGGGCCAGCCACGACTGGATGATCTGAAAGCCGCTGCCCCGCGGATCGCTCCAGGGATCGAGGAACGTCGTCACGCGCCGTATGCGATACGGCGCCAGCAAGATCGCCATCGCCATCAGCGGCAGCGCGGTCAGGAGCAGCGCGACGAGGTAGCGGACCGGACCGCCGCCCAGGAACAGCAGGGCGAGCGTGACCGCGATCAGCGTCACGCAATTGCCGAGATCGGGCTGGGCCAGCACCAGCGCCGCCAGCATCCCGGCGACGATCAGGGGCGGGGCGAGCCCGCGCCGGAGGTCGCCGAGGTGGTCTCGGTGCCGCGCCAGCCAGGCGGCCAGGAAGATCACCAGCGCGAGCTTTGCCACCTCCGCGGGCTGGAACGAGACCGGCCCCAGGCGCAGCCAGCGCCGCGTGCCGTTGATCGGTTGCGCGAGCGGCGGGACCAGCACGAGGATCAGCAGCACGGCCGCGCCCGCGAGGATCGGCCACTGCCAGCGCTCCAGGCGCCGGTAGTCGACGCGGAGCGCGCCGAGGAGGGCGAGCGATCCCAGCAAGGCCCAGAAGAGCTGCTTCTTGAGGAAGAAGTAGGGATCGCCGAAGCGGTCCGCGGCGACGATCGCGCTCGCCGAGTACACCATGACGACGCCGATCGACAGGAGCAGGACCACCGTCCCGAACAGCCACATGTCGGGGGTGACCTTGCGCGGCATGTCAGGCCAGCTCCTCGACCAGCTTGCGGAACACCTCGCCGCGGTGCTCGTAGTTATCGAACATGTCGAACGAGGCGCAGGCCGGCGACAGCAGCACCACATCCCCCGGCTCGGCGACCCGGCCCGCCGCCTCCACGGCCGCGCGGAACGAGCCGGCGGGCGTGGTCGGAATCCCGACCGCATGGAGCGCCATCGCGATGCGCGGCCCGTCGGTCCCGATGACCACGGCGTGACCGACGCGATTGTGGGCCGCCTCGGCCAGGGGCCCGAAGTCCTGTCCTTTGCCGACGCCGCCGGCGATGAGGACGATGCGCTCGTTGAAGCTCTCGATCGCCTTGACCGTCGAGGCCACGTTGGTGCCCTTCGAGTCGTTGTAGTAGTGCACGCCGCGCAGATCGCGCAGGAACTCGATCCGGTGCGCGACGGCGCGGAAGCGCCCGACCGCGCGGCGAATGGCCTCGGGCGCGATGCCGGTCCAGAGCGCACAGGCGGTGGCCGCGAGCACGTTCTCGACGTTGTGCTGACCGCGCAGGCCGATCTCCGTGAGCGGGCAGATCTCCTCCACGTGGCCGTTGAGCTTCGCCACCACCCAGCCCTCGCGCACGAACACGCCGTACTCCAGCAGCTCGCGCCGGCTGAACAGTACGATATCGGCCCGGGTTTCCCCGGCCAGACCGCGCGTGGCCGGATCGTCGGCGTTGAGCACGGCGCAGTCCGACGCGGTCTGGTTCACGAAGATGCGGCACTTGGCGGCGAGGTAGGCCTCGAAGCTGCCGTGACGGTCCAGGTGATCCGGCGTCACGTTGAGGACGGCGGCGACCCGGGGCTGGAACGTCTCGATGGTCTCCAGCTGGAAGCTCGAAACCTCGGCGACGACCACGCCGTCCGCGGCGAACTCGAGGGCGTGAGCGGCGAGCGGCGTGCCGATGTTGCCGGCCACCAGTACCGGCCGGGGTTGCTCGCCCAGCAACGCGCCGGTCAGCGCCGTCGTCGTGGTCTTGCCGTTCGTCCCGGTGATGGCGATGGTGTCGGCCTCCATCGCGCGCCAGCCCAGCTCGAGCTCGCCGATCACGGGCGTGCCCGCAGCCCGCACCGCCTGCAGCGATGGGGAATCGATCGGCACGCCGGGGCTGATGACGACGAGGTCGACGCCGGCGAGGGCGTCGCGAGGCTCACCGATCACCACGCTGACGCCGAGGCCGGGCAACGCCTGCGCTTCGCGTCCGAGCGCGGCGAGCGGCTTCGTGTCGGTCGCCACCACGCGCGCGCCGATTTTCTGGAGCAGCCGCGCCGCGGCCACCCCGCTGCGAGCCAGGCCCACCACGGCCACGCGCCGGCCCGCCAGCGTTTCCAGGTAGGCTCGACCGCGCGTGGCCACGTCGGGCAGGACCTCGATCACGGCGTCCGGGCGCCGCCACGCCCGTGGTCGGCTCGCCGACGTGTCATCGCAGTTTCAGGGTCGAGAGCGCCAGCAGCGCCAGCGCGAAGGAGACGATCCAGAACCGCACCACGATCTTCGGCTCCGACCAGCCGGCGAGCTCGTAGTGGTGGTGCAGCGGCGCCATCCGGAAGACGCGCCGGCCCGTGAGCTTGAAGGTGACGACCTGGATGATGACGGAGGCGGCTTCCACCACGTAGAGTCCCCCGATCAGCGGCAGCAGCAGCTCCGCCTTGGTCAGCACGGCCAGCGTCCCGATCGCGCCCCCCAGCGCGAGCGAGCCCACGTCCCCCATGAAGACCTGCGCCGGATGGCAGTTGAACCAGAGGAAGCCGATGGCGGCGCCGACGAGCGCGCCGCAGAACACGGTCAGCTCGCCCGCACCCTTGACGTTGAGGATCTTGAGGTAGTCGGCCGCCCGGAAGTTGCCGGTCAGGTACGCGATGATCGCGAAGGCGCCGCCCGCCATGATGACCGGCCCGATGGCCAGCCCGTCGAGCCCATCGGTCAGGTTCACCGCGTTCGAGGCGCCCACGATGACCAGCATCGCGAAGGGGATCCAGACCCAGCCCAGGTCCACCAGCCAGCCCTTCAGGAACGGGATCGCCAGCACCGGCGCCCAGCTGTTCACCGCCGGCTGCCAGAACACGATCTGCAGCAGCGCGAGGGTCAACAAGATTTGCAGTCCGAACTTCGTGCGGGCGGTGAGCCCCTTCCGCCGTCGCAGCTTCGTCAGGTCGTCCCACAGCCCGATCAGTCCGAAGCCGGCGGTCGCCAGCACCACCACCCAGATGTAGCGGTTGCGCAGATTCGACCAGAGCAGCGTCGAGCCGAGGATGGCGGTGAGGATCACCACGCCGCCCATCGTCGGCGTGCCCTTCTTGCTGCGATGCCGGTCCGGCGTGTCCTCCCGGATCGTGTTCTCGCCGTGCTGGGCGCGCCGCAGCCGCTCGATCAGCCACGGCCCGACCACCAGCGAGATCACGAACGCGGAGATCAGCGCCATCAACGACCGGAACGTCAGGTACCGGAAGACGTTGAAGACGATGTGGTCCCGGGCCAAGGGCACGAGGAAGTGGTAGAGCATCGGCCACCCTCATCTGGAGTCGGGCCGGGCCAATCGCGCGGCGAGCGCGTCCACCACGCGCTCCATCCGCATTCCGCGGGAGCCTTTCACGAGGACCAGATCGCCCGGCGCCACGCGCTTGAGGACGTGGGCCACCGTGTCCTCGAACGTCGTGGTGTGGCACGCCTCGGCCAGCCCCGCTCGCCGCGCCGCTTCGACGGTGAGCCGGCCGTGCTGGCCCAGGGCCACGAACTCGACGGCGCCGAGCGCGGCCACCGCGCCCCCGATCTCGCGGTGGGCCTCGTCCGCGCCCTCGCCGAGCTCGAGCATGTCGCCGAGCACGACGACGACCCGGCGCGAGCCGCGGTGCGCGGCGATCGTTTCGAGCGCGGCGTGCACCGACGCCGGGTTCGCGTTGTACGTGTCGTCCAGGATGCGCACGTCGCCGACGTCGCGCCACACGCAGCGCCCTTTCACCGGCCGCGCCTGGCCCAACGCCCGGGCCGCGTCGGTGAGCCCGAGGTCGAGCGCCACGCCCACCGCGAGGGCGGCGAGCGCGTTGTTGACGTTGTGGCGTCCGGCGAAGCCCGCGGTGACGGGGGCCCGTTGGCCACGGGCCTCCACCGTGAACGCGAGCCCATCGGGTCCGTCGCCGACGTCTCCGGTGACGCGGACGTCGGCGCGCGGCGAGCGGCCGAAGGTGATCACGCGCGCGGCCGCATCGGCGGCCATGCCGAGCACCCGCGGGTCGTCGGCGTTGAGGACGGCATGCCCATCGGCGGGAAGCCCGCGGACCAGTGCGGCCTTCTCGTCGCGGACACCGTCGAGCGAGCCGAGAAACTCCGCGTGCACGGCGGCGACGGTGGTCACCACGCCCACCGTGGGCCGGGCGAGCGCGGCCAGCGTGGCGATCTCGCCCTTCTGGTTGGTCCCGATCTCCACCACGAGCGCGCGGTGCTCGGGGTGGAGCTTCAGCAGCGTCAGCGGCAATCCCCACTGGTTGTTGAAGCTCGATTCCGACTTGTGCACGAGACCGAGCGGCGCCAGCACCGCCGCCGTCATCTCCTTCGTGGTGGTCTTGCCGTTGGAGCCGGTCACGCCGACCACGGGGATGGCGAACTTCGCGCGATGCAGGCCCGCGAGTCGACCGAGCGCGCGCGTGGTGTCCTCGACCAGCACGAGCGGCACGCCGGCCGGCACCTGATCGGGCACGGTGTGCACGACCAGGCAGGCCGCGCCCCGGCTCGCGGCCTCGGCCAGGAAGGCATGGCCATCCAGCCGGTGGCCGCGGATGGCGAAGAAGGCCTCGCCCACGCCCAGTGCGCGGGAATCGATGGAGATGCCGGTCACGGGGATGTTGAGATCGCCCACCACGAGGGCGCCCTGGGTGGCCCGCACGATTTCCTGGACGGTGAACGAGGGCACGCTCGCTATCTCCCCCGCGCCGGCAACGCCTGGCGCGCAACCTCACGGTCGTCGAAGGGCAGCACGTCGGCGCCGACGATCTGATAGGTCTCGTGCCCCTTGCCCGCGATGACGACGGTGTCGCCGGCCCGCGCCCACGCGAGCGCGGCTTCGATGGCCTGCCGCCGGTCGGCCATGGTTTCGGTGCGCGCGGCGGCCCCTTGCACCCGCTGCACGCCGACGATGACCTCGGCGATGATGGCCTCCGGCCGCTCGGAGCGCGGATTGTCGGAGGTCACCCACACGTGGTCAGCCAGGCGCGCGGCGATCTCGCCCATGATGGGCCGCTTGGTGCGGTCGCGGTCGCCGCCGCAGCCGAACACCGTGGCCAGACGTCCGGGCGTCAGCTTGCGCGCCGTCCCCAGCACGCGCTCGAGCGCGTCCGGCGTGTGCGCGTAGTCGACCACGACGAGGAACGGCTGGCCCGCCCGCACCTGCTCGAAGCGGCCGGGCACGGTGCCGACGCCGCCGAGCGCGGCGCCGATGGCCGCGGGGGTGAGATCAAGGGCCAGCCCGGTACCGATCGCGCCCAGCAAGTTCATGACGTTGTGCTCGCCGATGAGCGGAGAGCGGACGCTGACCCGGCCGCGCGGCGTCTCGGCCACCAGATCGATGCCCTCGAGCGTGGACGCGTGCTCGATGGCGCGGATCGAGTTCCCGGCGGACAGCCCGAAGGACAGCACGGGCAGGGACAGGCCCCGCACCATCTCGGCGCCCGATGGATCGTCGCCGTTCACGACCGCGGTGCGGCCCGGCTTGGGGGATGCTTCCAGGAGCTCGAAGAGCCTTCGCTTGGCCCGCCGGTACTCCGTGAGGGTCCCGTGAAAATCCAGGTGATCCTGTGTCAGATTCGTGAACACGCCAACATCGAACGTCATCTGGTCGACACGCGACAGCGCCAGGGCGTGGGACGACACCTCCATCGCCACCCCGCCCACGCCGCTGGCCCGCATGCTCGCCAGCATCGACTGCAGCGCGAGGGCATCCGGCGTGGTCTGGCTCGCCGGGCGCCGCTCGTCGCCCAATACGTACTGAATTGTGCCGATGACACCCGTGCGGAGCCCAAGGGCGTGCAAGAGCGCTTCCACCAGGTAAGACGTGGTGGTCTTGCCATTTGTTCCCGTGATCCCGACCACGGTCAGATGGCGCGATGGATGGCCGAAATAGGCGTCGGCGAGGCGGGCCAGGGCGGCCCGCGCGGAGGGCACCAGGACCTGGGCCGCCCCCGCCTCGGCCACCGCCTCGCCCTCGGTCACGATCAGCGTGGCACCCCGGCTGACCGCCTCGGTCACGAAGCGCCGCGCGTCGACCTTGAAGCCCGGGACGGCCACGAAGCAGTCACCCGGCTGCACGCGCCGGGAGTCGTCCGAAAGCCCGCTCACGCTCGCCGGCGGATCGCCGATCAACCGTTTGTCCGCCAGGGCCTCGAGTAGCGTGCTCACCGCCACCCCCTGCGCCATCTCATTTGCTCGCGCCCGCCCGCGGCGCCGTCGGGCCGCTCCCGACCGGGGCCGCGAGCGTGAGATGCACGGGCGTGCCGGGCGTCAGCGGTGTCCCGGCGGCCGGGGTTTGATCGATGACGCGCCCCTGACCGCTCAGCGTCACCGCCGTTCGGAACGGCGCCAGTGTCGTGAGCGCCTGCCGCAGCGTCTTCCCGCGGAGCGCCGGCACGGTGGCGGCGCCGTCGGTGTCGGCCGGCTCGAGGGCGCTGACCAGACGGATGGGCGCCGCCGGCTCACCACCGGGCGCGGCCACGATCTGCACGGGCAGCGTGTCGCGCGGCGGAATCTCGAGGTATCGCAGGATCCGTCCGCCGATCGCGGCGAAGATGGGCGCCGCCGCCTCGCTACCCCACTTCTCGTTCTTCGGCTCGTCGAGCATCACGAGCATGACGAACCGCGGCGCGTCCGCGGGGGCGAAGCCGACGAACGACAGCACACCCGGCGCGCGCGAGTAACGACGCGTGAGGGGATCGAGCTTTTGCGCGGTCCCGGTCTTGCCGGCGACGTCGTAGCCGGCGATGGCGGCGTGTCGGCCCGTGCCGGACTCGACCACGCGCGTCAGCATCCGCGTGAGCGTGGCCGACGTCTCGGCCGAGATGACCTGGCGCACCTCGCGCGTCGCGAACGCCCGCGTCTCCCGCGCTTCGGCGCCCGTCAGCGAGCGCACGAGGCGGGGCTGGACGAGGACGCCGCCGTTGGCGATGGCGCTGAACGCCGTCACCATCTGCAGCGCGGTCACCGACACCTCCTGGCCGATCGACATGGTCGGCAGCGAGAGGGCGGACCAGCGGCTGGGATCGCGCAGCGTTCCCCGGCTCTCGCCGGCAAGTCCCACCCCGGTCGCCGCGCCGAAGCCGAAGGCCGTCATGTACCGGTGATAGCGCTCGGGGCCGAGGGCAAGGCCGACCTTGATGGTGCCGATGTTGGAAGAGTTCTGGAGCACTTCGGTGAACGTGAGCCAGCCGTACTTCTTCCAGTCGTGGATGGTCGTGCGCGCGATCGTGATGGCGCCGTTCTCGGCGTAGAGCCGGTCGTCGGGCCGGACGACGCCTTCCTCGAGCGCCGCGGCGGCCAGGATGGCTTTGAACGTCGAGCCGGGCTCGAACGGGTCGGTCACGGCGCGGTTGCGCCAGTGCTCCGGCGACGGCGCCTCGCGGAATGCGTTGGGATTGAACGTGGGGCGGATGGCGATGGCGAGCACGTCCCCCGAGCGCGGGTCCATCACCACCGCCATCGCCGCCTTGGCCTGGGTGCGGCGGAACGCGGCGTCGACTTCGCGCTCGGCCACGTACTGGATATTCGTGTCGATCGTCAGCGTCACGCCCTGCCCGGGCACGGGCGCCTGCAGCACGTGCTGGGAGAGAACGTCGCGCCCGAGCGCATCGCGGCCGACCACCGCCTTGCCCGGCGTGCCGGCGAGCGTGGAGTTCCACGCGCGCTCGACGCCCTCGAGGCCACCGTCGGCGCCCTCGAAACCGATCACGTGGGCCGCCAGCTCGCGGTTGGGATAGAGGCGCAGCGACTCGGGCACCAGCCCGAGTCCGGGCTCACGCAGCGCCCGCACCTGCGCGGCCACCGACGGCGGCAGCCGGCGGCGCAGCCACACGAACGGGCGCGGCCCCACCAGGGCGGCGTGCAGCTCGACGTCGGCCACGCCCAGGATCGGCGCCAGGCGCGTGGCGACACGCACGGGATCGCCGATGCTGCGGGGGTGGGCGAACAGCGATTCGGCGGGGCTCGAGCTGGCCAGCGGCGCGCCGTGGCGATCGACGATCGCGCCCCGTTGCGCGGGCAGGACGACCGTGCGGGAATACTGACGCTCGGCGAGCGCGGTCAACTCCGCGTGCCGGAAGATTTGCAGGTAGCCGAGCCGACCGACGAGGCCGGCGAACGCGACGGCGAGCAACGCCGCCAGGACGAGAACGCGCGTTCGGAGCCCCGTGATCATCATGTCGTCCGGGTCACCTCAGGTGAGCCTCCGCGCGCGCGCGATCGGCGGCGGCCAGGCCCGTCCCCGCCGGCACGTACTCGCGGGCCAGGAACGTCTGCTCGAGCCCAGGGCTGACGAGTCCGAGCTGACGCGCCCGCGTCTCCACGCGGGCCGGCGAGCGCAGCGTCGCGACTTCGACCTCGAGCTCGCGCAGCGTGCGCTCCAGGCGCCCGCGCTCGCCGCGGATCTGGTCGAGGCGGTACGCCAGGTGGTACTGCTCGAGCCGCAGGCCGGCGAGACCGAGCGCGCTCGCCACGAGCAGCACGGCGCCGCCGAGCGCCAGCGCCACCGAGCGGCGCACCCGTGGATCCTGTTCACGCTGAGGACGTTGTGCCTTCATCGAAGCCGCTCCAGCACTCGCAGCTTGGCGCTCCGGGCGCGAGGGTTCGCCCGCACCTCGTCGTCCCCGGGGCCCAGGGGCGACGGCTCGATCTCGGCGAATCCCGCCGGACCGAGCGCTCGGAACGTTCGCTTCACGATGCGATCGTCGCCCGAATGAAAAGAGATGACTCCGAGTCGACCGCCTTCGGCCAGCAGCTCCGGCGCGTCGCGGAGCGCCTGGCCGAGGGCGCCGGGCTCGTCGTTGACGGCCATGCGAATGGCCTGGAACGTCCGGGTCGCGACGTGAATGCGCCGGGGCCAGGCGGGACGCGGAACGCCGCTCCGCACCGCGGCCACAAGATCGGCGGTCGTGCGCAGCGGGCGGCGCCGCACGATGGCGCGGGCGATGCGGCGGGCGTGGGGCTCGTCGCCGTACTCGTGGATCAGGCGCGCCAGCTCGGCTTCGGGGAGCCGGTTGAGGAGGGCAGCCGCGGTGTCCGGACCGTCGGGATCCAGGCGCATGTCGAGTGGCTCGTCGCCCTGGAAGGAAAAGCCGCGGCCCGATTCGTCGAGCTGGTACGAGGACACGCCGAGATCGAGCAGGATCGCCTGGGCGCGCTCGACGCTCGCCGCACGCGCGGTCGCCTCGAGCTCGCGGAAGCTGGCGCGAACCAGGCGCGCGCGGTCGCCGAAGCGACGCAGGCGCTCGCCGGCCCGCGCGAGCGCGGCGGGATCGACGTCGAGCCCGAGCAGGCGCACGTCCTCGCCGCTCCGCTCCAGGATCGCCTCCGCGTGTCCGCCCATTCCCACCGTCCCGTCGATCACCCAGCCCGCGCGCGGCCGCAGCAGAAACGCGACCTCTTCCACGAGGACCGGAACGTGAACCGCTACACTCCCAGGGCAGCCAGCTTGTCGAAGAGCGTCGGCAGCTTCGGCTGCTCGTTGCGCTCGTACTCGTCGAACCGCTGCCGGTCCCAGACTTCGAAGAACCGCCGCCCACCGCCGACGAGCGTGACGTCTTTCGCGAGCAACGCCTGCTGGCGCGCATCGGGCGGCACGAGGATGCGACCCGCGCCGTCGAGCGTCACGTCCTTCGCGCGCGAGATGTAGAGTCGGCTGATCTCCCGCACCTCGGCGCTGAACATCGATTGCCCGTCGAGCTTCGCCTCGATGCGCTCCCAGTCCTCCAGCGTATGCACCTCGAGGCAGTGGTCGTTCGGCACCACGACCAGGTTGCCGTCGGAGTGGGACGCGAGCAGGCCCCGGAACTTCGCCGGGATGCTCAAGCGCCCCTTCGGGTCGATCGTGTGCTGATAGCGTCCTCGAAACATGTTCGTCTCTGGGGGCTGGGTACCACTTCATCCCACTTCGCCCCACTTGATGGGCCGAGAGTACAATTGCCAATCCGTCCGGTCAAGGGAAAAAGCACGATTTTTTTAACGAAAATCGCTGCCCAGCCCGCCAACGACCCGTAGGGCTGGCGATGGGTCTGTCCCACCGTGGATGGGGGATTCCGAGCGCCAGGCCCCTGGAGACCCGAGGGGAAGGTCTACGGTCCTACCAAGGGCGACGTCGGACGAGCGGCAAGATTTCGGGTGCGACTCGCCGGCGCGGTGGGTCTTGGGGGCCCTTCGCGGTCGGTCGCCCTGACCTACCGAGCCTGGTAGTACTTCATCGCTTCCGGAATCCAGCTCTCGATCTGCCTCACCCGCGTGGCCGGCAACGGGTGCGTGGAGAGGAACTCGGGCGGCGACGACCCGCCAGAGCGCTGACCCATGCGACTCCACAAATCGCGCGCCGCCGTGGGCGCATATCCGGCCTTTGCCATGTAGATGAGGCCGAGATGGTCGGCTTCGGACTCCTGCTGGCGGCTCCACGGCAGGATCAGACCGACGCTGGCGCCCGCCCCGAGGAGCGACGTGACGGTCTGGACGGTGCGCGGATCGTTGCGCGCGAGCGCCGCCTGCGTCGCCGCCAACCCGGTCTGCACGAGCAGGCTCTGGCTCATGCGCTCGCCGCCGTGGCGCGCGATCGCGTGCGCGACCTCGTGCCCGAGCACGGCGGCGAG
>JBGPXN010000132.1:0-12889 GCA_041492755.1 Methylomirabilia bacterium
GATCGGAGTTGTGTGGTGTTCCCTGGGGCTCTCATGTTAGCCCCCCAGTTTTTTTATGTGGGGGGGACACGCTGGGGGCGCCTATACCCCCCCACGCTCGGACGCGGCCCGGGACACTCGGGGCGTGCCTCGACACACCCCAAGCGCTTGGGCCGCCCCGGGGAAGCCGGGGCGGCCCTTGATAACCGTGTGAGGTGCCCGCGCTCTCTGCTTCTGCCTTCGTGAGAAGCCCCGATCTCTACGCCAGTGGCTTTCTCACCGCGCTCGCGGCCGCGGCGTGCGTGGGCGCGTACCGGCTCGGGCCTGGTGACGTTCACAATCCCGGGTCCGGGTTCATGCCGATGGCGGCGGCGGGTGTGCTCGGGCTCATGGCCGTCGTGCAGCTCGGCCGACAGCTCGCGCGGGCCTCCGGCCCCGGCGCGGTCGGGGGCGCCTTCACGACCGCGCGGTGGGGGACGGTGATCGTGGTGCTTGGCGCGCTGACCGGCTTCGCGATGGCGCTGAATCCCCTGGGCTTCAGCGTCGCCACGTTCCTCATGCTCCTCGTCCTGTTCGGTCCCGTCGCCCGCAAGCGCTGGTGGGTCGCGCTGCTCTCGGCCCTCGTGATCACGGTCGCCGTGCGTCTGCTCTTCCGCGCCCTCGGCATGCCTCTTCCGGAGGGGCCGCTGGGCGTGTGATCGGGAGCCGGGATGGACACCCTCCACAGCATGGCGCTCGGCCTGTCGGTCGCGCTGCAGCCGGCCAATCTGTTCTTCTGCTTCGTGGGGGTGTTCGTCGGCACGCTGATCGGCGTCCTGCCCGGGATCGGGCCGGTGGGGACGATGTCGCTGCTGCTGCCGGCGACGTTTCACCTGTCACCCGTGGCCGCCATCATCATGCTCGCGGGGATCTACTACGGCGCGCAGTACGGGGGCTCGACGACGTCGATCCTCGTCAACATTCCTGGTGAGGCGAGCTCGATCGTCACCTGTCTCGACGGCTACCAGATGGCGCGGCAGGGTCGCGCGGGTCCGGCCCTCGGCATGGCCGCCCTCGGCTCGTTCATCGGCGGGTTGATCGCGATCGTCGGGCTGATGCTGCTCGCGGTGCCGCTGGCCGAAGCCGCGCTGAGCTTCGGACCGCCCGAGTACTTCGCGCTCATGTGCGTGAGCCTGGTCGTCCTCACGTTCCTGTCCCAGGCCTCCATGTACAAGAGCCTCATGATGGGCCTGCTCGGGCTGCTGCTGAGCACGGTGGGACTCGACATGTTCACCGCGGCGCCGCGGTTCACCTTCGGCGTCAACGACCTCAGCGACGGCATCGGCCTCATTCCGCTCGTGATGGGCCTCTTCGGGGTCGCCGAGATCCTTGGCAACCTCGAGGGGGAGATGACGCGGGAGATCTACGCGACGAAGATCGGCGAGCTGCTCCCGAGCGCGCGCGACTGGATGGTGGCGAAGTGGTCGATCGTGCGGGGCACGGTGATCGGCTTCTTCCTCGGACTCCTGCCCGGCGGCGGCGCCGTGCTCGCGTCGTTCGTGTCCTACGCCGTCGAAAAGCGGGTGTCGAAGTATCCCGACCGCTTCGGCACCGGCGTGATCGAGGGGGTGGCGGGGCCGGAGACCGCCAACAACGCGGCCGCGCAAGCCTCGTTCATTCCGCTGCTGTCGCTCGGGCTCCCGTCCAACGTCGTCATGGCCGTGCTCTTCGGCGGGCTGCTCATCCACGGCGTCACGCCCGGACCGCTGCTCATCCAGCAGCACCCGACGCTGTTCTGGGGCGTCGTCATGTCGATGTTCGTGGGCAACGCCATGCTGCTGGCGCTGAACCTGCCGCTGATCGGCATGTGGGTGAAGCTGCTCCGGGTGCCCTACACGATCCTGTTCCCGCTGATCCTGCTCTTCTGCGTGATCGGCGTCTACAGCGTCAACAACGCCCGTGTCGACGTGTATCTGATGGTGCTGTTCGGGCTCGCCGGGTACGTGATGCAGAAGCTCGGGTACGAGCCGGCGCCGCTGGCGCTCGCCTACGTGCTCGGTCCAATTCTCGAGACCGCGCTGCGGCAGTCGTTGCTGATGTCGGGCGGGAGCTTCACCATCTTCGTCACCCGGCCCATCGCCGGGGTGGCGCTGGCGCTCATGGTGGTTCTCCTCGGCGTCCAGGTCTACTCGCAGCGAAGGCGGCATTCATGACGAAAGGCGGGCCCGTGCTGGACGCGTGGCTTCATGAGGTCCGGAGAGGATCGGCGGCGAGTTTCCCCCGCGGGTCCGGACAAGGTGCGGCAAGTCGGCCTGATCACGAACAACGACGGAGACGAGGCGCAATGACGAAGAGAGTCGAGCGGAAGGTGGCGTTGGCGGTCACCGCGGTCGTGGTGGCGGCGTTCGCCGTGGTCGGCGGTACGATCGCCCAGGAAGCGTTTCCCAGCAAGCCGATCACGATGTGGGTCGGCTTCCCGCCCGGCGGCGGCACCGACATTCTCGCCCGCGCGATCGCGGAGGGCGCGGAGAAGCTTCTGGGCCAGAAGATCGTGGTGGTGAACAGACCCGGCGCGACGGGCGCCGTGGCGACCGCCGAGCTGGTGAAGCTGAAAGCGGACGGCTACACGGTGCTGGCCAACACCGACACCGCCATCACGCGCGCGCCGCACCTGCGGGACGTCGACTACGATCCCTTCCGCGACCTGACCTACCTCAACCGGCTCGGGCGCTACAAGGTCGCCTGGAGCGTGCCGGCCACCAGCCCGTTCAAGACGTGGCGCGAGGCGTTGGAGTGGGCGAAGAAGAATCCGGGGCAGCTGACGTTCGGCCACCCCGGCATCGGCTCGACGCCGCACCTCGTGATGGCCAGGCTCGGCATCAAAGAGGGCGTGAACACCAAGATCATCCCGTTTGCCGGGGACGCGCCGGCCATCAGCGCGCTGCTGGGCAACCACGTGATGATGATCGGCACCAGCTCGGTCTCGATCACGGGCTACGTCCAGGCCAAGCGGTTCCGCGTGATCATGACCAACGAAAAGGAGGGGCTCGACTATGCCCCCGACGCGGTGTCGCTCGACAAGGCCGGCTACGACGTCGAGCATTCGGTGACGGTGCTGATCGTCGGGCCGAAGGCAATGCCGCCCGCGGTGGCCGATCGACTCGAGAAAGCGTTCGCGGACGCCATGAGGACCGAGCCGTTCGTCAGCGTGGCGCGGAAGAACGAGCTCATCGTCGGCGACCGGCTCAGCGGCCAGGCGCTGGCCGACCATCTCCGCAAGGTCAGCGCCAACTACGAAGGCCTGATCAAGGAAGCGGGCGTGTACAAAGGGGAAAAGAAGTGACGGGGGGCGGGTGGCGGGCGCGGGGAGAGCCATGACATGAAACGAGAGGGCGTGTGCCTGGTCGGGTACGGAGAAACGCCGTACGTCCGCGCGAAGGGCGAGCATCGATCGGTGCTCGCGTACACCGCGGACGCGGTGCGGCTGGCCCTCGACGCTGCCGGTCTGAAGAAACGCGACGTTCGCGGACTGGCCTTCACCTCGCTGGCCAACCGCGACGACAGCCCGTACATCGCCGAGCAGCTTGGCTTCGAGCTGGACTGGGTGCTGCGCGCGGACTACGGCGGCGGCTCGGGGATCATGGCGATTCGCCGGGCCGCGGACGCGATCCAGGCCGGGGTGATCGACGTGGCCGTCTGCGTCGGCGCCGACATCCAGGAGACCTCGGGGCCGCTGTCGATCCAGAGCTACGGCCGCACGAACTACGTCGAGCCCTTCGGCTTCGGCGGGCCCAACAGCCTCTTCGGCCTCGTGCAGCGCCGTCACATGGCGCAGTACGGGACGACGGTGCAGGCGCTCGGGCGGCTCGCCGTCGCCTTCCGCCACAACGCCTCGCTCACCGACCACGCGCTGCTGAAGACGCCGATCACCGTCGACGACTACGTGAACTCGCGCCCGATCGCCGATCCGATCCGGCTCTTCGACTGCGTGATGCCGTGCGACGGCGGGGTGGCCTTCGTGGTGGCGTCCGAGCGCGTCGCCCGCCGGCTTGGTGACCGGCCGATCTACGTGGTGGCCGACGCCGAGCGCACCAACCACGGCGGCGGCACGCCGCCCGATCGGATCGAGACCGGCTTTCGCGGCCTGCGTGACCCGCTCTTCGCCGGTGTTCCGCGCGCGCGCATCGACTTCGCCGAGCTCTACGACGACTATCCGATCGCCGTCCTGCTGCAGCTCGAGGACCTGGGTTTCTGCGAGCCGGGCAAAGGCGCGGCGTTTCTGGAAGCGCACGACTTCACGGTGACGGGAGACTTTCCGATCAACACGGGCGGCGGCCAGCTCTCGCGCGGCCAGCCGGGCCTCGCGGGCGGCCATCTCCACGTGGTCGAGGCGATGCGGCAGCTCCGGGGGGAAGCGGGGCGCGCGCAAGTGCGCAAGGCCGAGACGGCGCTGGTCACCGGGATCGGCTTGCTCGGCTACCACGTGAACGTGATGGTCACGGCGGGCATGCTCCTGCATCGGAGGGCGACATGAACCGGCCGGCGCCGTCATGGCCGTTGCCGCAGGTGATCGACGTCGATCGTGAGTTCTGGAACGGGATCCAGGCGGGCCGGCTGCTCATCCCGAAGTGCCGGGATTGCGGCCGCCGCCATTTCTTCCCGCGGCCCGCGTGTCCCGAGTGTCTGGGCGCGAACCTCGAGTGGGAGCCGGCGTCCGGCCGGGGCACCGTGTACTCGTTCTCGCTCGTCCGCGTCCCCCGCGCTCCGGCCGTGCGCGCGCACGTGGAGGCGACCGGCGTGCCGGTGATCTTCGTCGAGGTGCGGCTGAACGAAGGGGTCCGCGTGCTCGCCCGGCTCGTGGGGAGCCGTCCGGAGGACGTGACGCTCGGCATGCCGGTGGCCGTGGCGTTCGAGCCGCCGCCGGGGACGGAGTTCAAGCTCCCGTGCTTCCGTCCCGTGTAGAGCGCAACCGTGATCTCGACGATCATCTTCGACCTGGATGGCCTGCTGGCTGACACCGAGCGCCTGCACTCGCGGGCGTGGCGATCCACGCTGGCTGCCGCCGGCGTGATCGTGAGCGCGGCCGAGTACGCCCAGGAATGGACCCGCAGCGGCCTGGGCATTGCCGACTACGTGGAACGACACCGGCTGGCCCTCGACCCCGACGACCTCCGCCGGCGCAAGGCCGACGTCTACCGGGGACTGGTGAAATCGTCAGCGTGCGCCATGCCCGGGGCGCTCGACCTGCTGCGGGCCGTCCACGGCCGCCGGCCGTTGGCGCTGGCCACCTCGTCCTACCTGGAGTCGGCCGAAGCGGTCCTCGATCGCCTCGCCATCGGTCACTTCTTCGAGGTCGTGGCCACGCGTGAAAGCGTCCTGCGCGCGAAGCCCCATCCCGATCTGCTCCTGTACGTCACGGAGCAGCTCGGCGTCGCTCCGGCCCGATGCGTCGTTCTCGACGACGCGGAGAAGGGCATCCTGGCCGCCGACGCGGCGGGCATGAAGTCCATCGCCGTTCCGACCGCCGACACCCGGGACAACGATTTCTCGAAGGCCACCCTCGTCGTGTCCTCACTGGCGGAGGTCACGCTGGAGCTTCTCGACGCCTTGGGCGAGGGCTGACGTGCCCAGGGGCCTGCGGGGCGACGCTGACGTGGAGTTCCGACCGGACTCGCGGTAGGCTCTCGACCATGAACGGCGTGCACGATCTCGGCGGGATGCACGGCTTCGGCCCGGTGAAGCCGGAACAGAACGAGCCGCTCTTTCACGCGGACTGGGAGGTGGTGGTCTACGCGATCGCCCGGGCCGCGCGCGTGCAGGGCATTTACAACATCGACGAGTCGCGCCGGGCCATCGAGCAGATGCCGCCGGCCGACTACCTCGCGTCGAGCTACTACGAGCGCTGGCTTGCCTCCGAGATCCGGAACCTCACCGAGAAGGGCGTGGTGACGGCGGAGGAGCTCGAGGCCCGCATGCGCCTGCTCGCCGAGCGCCCGGACACCCCGCGGCCGAAGAAGAACGTGCCGGGCCTGGCCGACAGGATCGTGGCCGCGGCCCACGCCAAGCCGCACTTCAAGAAGCCCGGGCCCGCGGCGAAGTTCAGCGTCGGTGACCGGGTGCGGACGCGCAACATGCATCCCAAGCACCACACCCGCCTGCCGCGATATGCGCGCGGCAAGCTCGGCGTCATCCACGCCGTCCACGGCTCGTTCGTCTTCCCCGACACGAACGCCCACGGGGGCGGCGAGAACCCGCATCCGCTCTACAGTGTCCGGTTCGACGCGCGCGAGCTCTGGTCGGACTCCACCGAGCCCGGCCACGACGCGGTGTATCTCGATCTCTGGGAGACGTACCTCGAGCCGGTCAACGGTGACGGGCCAGGAGCACGACGATGAGCGGACATCACGACGACGACCACCACCATCACGCCGAGCCCGAGCACCCGCTCTCGGTGCGGGTGCGCGCGCTCGAATCGCTGCTGGTCGAAAAGGGCCTGCTGTCGAGCGACGTCGTCGACCGGGTGGTCAGCCTGTACGAAAAGGACATCGGCCCCCACAACGGCGCCAGGGTCGTCGCCCGCGCGTGGGTCGATCCCGCCTACAAGCAGCGGTTGCTCGCCGACGGCAGCGAGGCCATCGAGGAGCTCGGGTTCGGCGGCGTCGACCTGAAGGTGGTGGAGAACACGCCGACCGTCCACAACCTCGTGGCCTGCACGCTCTGCTCGTGCTATCCCCACGCGCTGATCGGCCTGCCGCCGACCTGGTACAAGTCCTTCGAGTACCGCTCCCGCGTCGTCATCGAGCCGCGCGCGGTCCTGCGCGACTTCGGCCTGAGCCTGCCCGAGTCCGTCGACGTCCGGGTGTGGGACTCGAGCGCCGAGCTCCGCTACATGGTCCTTCCCCTGCGCCCGCCCGGCACGGAGGGCATGAGCGAAGCGGAGCTGGCCAAGCTCGTGACGCGCGATGCGATGATCGGCGTTGCGGTCGTCCAGCCGCCGGCGACGCCGGCCAGCGTGCGATGAGCGCCGATCCCTTCGCCGCGAGCGCGCCGTCCGCGACGGAGCCGGCCGCCGGGAGCAAGCCCGATCGGCGGATCGCCGACATGGCCGGGCCGTCGGCGCTGCCGCGGAAGAATGGTGAGCTCGTCTTCGAATCGGCGTGGGCGGCGCGGATGTTCGGCATGACGGTGGCGCTCAACGAGGCCCAGCGGTTCCACTGGAACCAGTTCCGCGACCGGCTGATCGAGGAGATCGCGACGGCGGAGCGGGCCGGCGTGGACTCGACGTACTACACGCGCTGGTTCGCCGCCTTCGAGCGGCTGCTCGCCGATACCGGGCTGGTGAGCGCCGCCGAGCTGGAGGCACGCGCCGCCGAGTTCGAGTGCGGCCACAGGGACGACGTGTTTTAGCTCACACACCCGGGCGCTGGCGGCGACGCGTCGAGGCCACGCCGCCAGTGCCCGCAACTCTCACCGCCCGCGGTACCATCTGACCGTGCCCCCCGTCGATCCGAAGCCCGCGGCGTCCGTGCTCCTCGTCCGACCCGGGCCCCCCGCCGCGCCGGAGCCGCTGGAGGTGTACGTCATCCGCCGGAACAAGGGCATGAAGTTCCTCGGCGGCTACTACGCGTTCCCGGGGGGGCGCGTCGACGCCGAGGATTCGTCCCCGGAGGCGCTCGCGCGCTGCCGTGGACTCACGGAGACGGCGGCGGCCGAGATCCATCCCGGGCACGACGAGCTGGCGCCGCTCGCGTTCTGGGTGACGGCGGTCCGTGAGCTGCTCGAGGAGACGGGCGTGCTGCTCGCCTGCGACGCGAGCGGACACGCGCTCGACGCCGGCGATGCCACCGTCGCCGCCGCCATCGAGCACGCGCGGCGCGACCTTATGGCCGGGGAGCCCTTCGCCGAGATCCTGACACGACACGGGTGGTACTGCGATCTCTCGCCGCTCCGGTATCTCTCGCACTTCATCACGCCGACCTCGAGTCCCATCCGCTTCACCGCGCGCTTCTTCCTCTGCCGCGCGCCCGTCAACCAGGCGCCGGTGCTCTTCACCGAGGAGACGTCCGAGGGATTCTGGATGGCGCCCGGTGAGGCGTGGCGGCGCTTCGTCGCTGGTGAGATGGCGATGGCAGAGCCCGCCGAGTACGGATTCGCGTACCTCGCGCAGTTCGAGTCGTTCGATGCGCTCTGGAGTGCGCACGCCGATGGGCGTCACAAGTTCCATGGCATCGTCGATCGCATCGATTCTTTCTGGGCGCGATTCGACTGGAAGAGCAATCGCTGGAGGGTGTGACATCAACCCGTTACCGGGTATCTCAGGCTCGGCAGTTGGCTTCCGCGCGGGTGGCGGCAGCTACATGGAGAGCCCTTCAGATGTAGCGCGCCTGGTCTCAGTATCGAAAGTCCGGCCGTCAGCCATGGCCGTTGAGTAGCGACACGAACTGCTGACGCTGCGACCAGAGCAAGGGCTGGATCTCATAAGCTCGGAGCGCGCCAATGCTGTCATCGTTCGGAGGCCGCAAAGTGTCATTGATGATCGCAACAGCTCCAAGGGCGTCCGTTCTGAGCGCGCGGACATCATTGACAGCAAAGGCGAACGAAGTTGCGTTGTCCTTGTTCAGATTGTTGATTGCTCGAACAACCCTCTGCGGTCTGTCGCCGCGGCGTGGTAGCCCAAAGTCAAACGTGTGATCGAATCCGCTCTTGCCGCTCAACTTAAAGTCAGAGAATGCCGGAATCCGATGAGCTTCAAGGAAGAGCGCCACGTCTTCTTTGAAGAGAGACAAAACATGCTCTTCAGCCATGACAAACATGTCATTAACGGCTAGAATCGCCTGCACAAGGTTGTGTTTCTGCTGCGGAAAGTCTTCCTTCGAAGCCGTGACCGTGAGTTCATCGTCGGCAATACGGACACCAAAGCCATTTAGTATCGACTCAAGGTGGGCCCGCCGCTTTGGTGTGTTGAACTCAAGACCAGTAGCCCTCAGATCGCGAACCGTCTGCCCGTCGTCTGTAAGAACAAGATTCCCGTTCTTTCGCTCGATGTAGATTTCAATCGCATCGTTGTGGCGGTCCAGGAATGGCGTCGAAATCTGGCATGCCTCGCCGATCTCGCTAACCTCGACTTGTTGTCGAAGCCAGCGCATATACTCGTCAATCAAACGCTCGCAGTCCGTACGACTCATACCGCCGTTTGGATTGGTGGGCATTCTTCGACCGCACAGAAGCGAAGAAACTCCTGAAGAGCGGCGATATCATCGATGACGCCGCGGAGACCCCATCCGTGAACGTCGGTAAGTAGATAGGCGATGCGATCGTCGAAACCTTCCTTGAACAAATGCAGATGCGTACCGCCCAACCACTGGCCAGGGCGATATGGTTGTCCTGGAGGGTTGCGATGGCGAGGCCCGTTTAGCTCCAATCGAGCCAGCACAATTACTTTGCGCGCCCGGGTCTGATACTTCAGACGCACGCGGTTCCGATTGCCGCGCTCAACATTCAAGAGAAACTCTTCACGGCGATCTACGGACCACAAGGTTCGCTCGAAGTCCATAGGCTCAGTGAGACGAAACTCAATAGCCGTGTGATCCACAAATCGCTTCGGGAGGGTCAGGAGTTCGTCGGCTTCAGCTTGAGCGAGTGCCATCTCTTATCTCAGTTTGGACGCTTGCCCGCTGACACGGTCGTTAGTTTAACCCCAAGCCCCGCTAGCGGCGAACTTCCCTAGGCACGCGGCGAAACTCGCAACCGCCGCGAGAGTGCAACGTGGTTATCGGGCGAGGAACGTTCAGGTGGTAAGGGGGAGGGTGCGTAAAGTGCTGGTGCCGGCGAGCGCCATAGGGAGCAGGAGTTGATCGGCCAAGTGCGTGCCGACGGGGACCTCGCGGTCGGCGATCGAGACGGGTAGTCGCGCGACCAGCGGGCGAGCGTGACGGCGACGAATCAGCCCGCGCTCGGTGAGGGCGAGCGGCGTCAGACCCGGGACGGGTGTGATGTCGATGGTAAAGCGGCCGCCGCCGGCCGGGTAGAAGCCGGGACGCTCGAGCGTTGCCGTGACGCGCCGGCCCATCCGGGCGATGAGCGGCAGGAACGCGCGGGACAGGAAGTCGAAGGACGGCGCGAAGCGGTTGTGGGTGCCGCCTTCGAGCGAGAGGCGCGACGGGGTGTCGGCCAGGAGCAGGGGCGGGAGGACGGTCTGGAGCACGAGCGTCGCGCTGCCGGCGGTGCCGACGGCGAAGTGGTGGGCGCCGGGCGGACACGTCGCGGGCGAAAGACCAGCTCGCGCGCGCCGAGTCGGTCGCCGTCCACGTCAGCTTCGCTGATCTGTGCGGCAGCCCGCACCGCCGCGAGGTGCTGGGGTAGCAGGCCCGGCTTCTCCCGGCCCGCGCGAATTCGCTGGATGCGCACGGCGGTGCCAGTGACCGCGGACAGCGCCAGCGCCGAGCGGAGGATCTGACCGCCGCCCTCTCCCCGCGCGCCGTCGATGGTCAGCACGGAACGATTCCGAGCACGAACGGCGGCTCTCCCATGTCGCTATCATTTCATGCCGCCATGGTATGGTGACCCACGTCTCCGATGACCAACGCCGTCACCGCTTTTCTCGACGATCACGTCGCCGCCGGTGCCGGTGATCGCCCGGCGCTCCGCGGGCCCACCGGAGCGATCAGCTACCGCGACCTGTTGCAGCTCGTGAACCGTGTCGGCCACGGGTTGCGCGCGGCCGGTGTCGAGCCCGAGCAGCGCGTCGCAATCTTGTTATCGGACGGCGTGCCGTGGGTGGCGACGTTCTTCGGCGCCGTCCGCATCGGCGCGGTCGCGGTTCCGCTCAATACGCGGCTGGCGGCGGCGGACTGGGTGGCGATGTTGCGGGACAGCCGGGCGAAGGTGCTCGTCGCCGACGCCGCGCTCGCCGGCGGCATCCGCGCCGCGCTCGACGATCTTCCGCACTTGCGCGCGGTGATTGCCGTCGACGATCCGACCGTGATCAATGCGTTCCATCCGAGCATCGCCGCGGCGTCGGGCGAACTCCCGCCCGAAGCGATGAGCACCGACGACATGGCGTTCTGGCTCTACACCTCCGGCACCACGGGAACGCCGAAAGCCGCCGTCCACCTGCATCGCGATCTCCTCGCGTGCCGTCACTACGGCGTGGAGGTTCTCGGCGCCACCGCCGATGATCGGACGTTCGCGACCTCGAAGCTCTTCTTCGCGTACGCGCTGGGCAACGGCCTGCTCATCCCGCTCTTCGTCGGCGCGCAGACATATCTGTCGCCGGCGTGGCCGGACCCGGCGGCCGTGGCCGCGGTGGCGACGGCGTTCCGGCCCACGCTGTTCTTCTCCGTCCCGACGTTCTACGCGCGGATGCTCGCCGCCGACATTCCGGCCGACACGTTTCGCTCCCTCCGGTACGCGGTCTCCGCGGGCGAGCGTCTGCCCGAGTCGGTGTACGAGCGATGGCGCGCGCGGTTCGGCGTCGAGATCCTGGACGGGCTCGGCGCCACCGAGACCATCTATATGGTCCTCTCGAACCGTCCGGGTGCGAGCCGCCCGGGCTCCGCCGGCACACCGGTGCCCGGCACCGACGCGCGGCTGCTCGACACGGCCGGAGGCGACGTCGCGCCGGGTGAGCCCGGGGTGCTGCACGTGCGGACGCCGTCCGCCAGTCCGCGCTACTGGAATCGCGCGGACCAGTCACGGCGGACGTTCGCCGGCGAGTGGCTCCGCACCGGCGACGTGATGACGCGCGACGCCGACGGCTTTCACTACCATTGCGGCCGAGAGGACGACCTGTTCAAGGTGGCGGGGCAGTGGGTGGCGCCGGCGGACGTGGAAGCGCTGCTCTTGTCGCATCCCGAGGTCGCCGATGCCGGCGTCGTCGGCGCCGCGGAGCGCGGCGGGCTCGTGAAGCCGTTCGCCTTCGTGGTGCCCAAAGCGGCGAACGGCGCGGCGTCGCTCGTGCAGGCGCTCGAGACGCTCGCCGCCGAGAAGCTGCCGCCGCATCAGCGCCCGCGCGCGATCCGCCTGGTGACCGAGCTGCCGCGGACGGCGACCGGCAAGCTCCAGCGATTCCGGCTGCGCGAGCAGGTCAAGCTCTGAGGCGTGGTCAGCCACGCCGTCGAGATCACGGTCAGGTGGAGCGAGTCGGACCCGGCGGGCATCGCGTTCTACCCGCGGTTCTTCGAGTGGTACGACATCGCCTGCGGGGCGCTCTTCGAGTCGCTCGACCTGGCGTGGCCGGTCCTGTTCCCGCGGTACCGGATCGTCGGCGTGCCGATCGTCGAGTGCGGGTCGCGCTTCACCGCGCCGGTGCGCTACGGCGATACCATGCGCGTGCGCTCGACCATCGTCTGGGTCAAGGACAAGACGTTTCGGGTCGAGCACGAGGTGAGCGTGGGTGACACGCACTGCGCGACCGGCTTCGAGGTGCGCGCGTGGGTGGCGCGGCCGGAGAGTCCCGGCGACCGGCTGCGCGCGCGCCCCATTCCACCGGAGGTGGCCGGACGACTCCGGGGAGAGACGACGTGAACGCCGTCGCAGGTGCTCCGCGACGGCGGGAACGTCAGGGCGCGGCCCTGGTCTTGCTGTTCAGCCTCGTAGCGAGCGGGCAGATCAAGTTGCGCAGGATCGACGGCTGGCGGAAGATCCCTGCGGTGCTCAGCCAGCACACGGCGGTCGCGGCATGATCATGATACGGGCCGCGCTCACCGTCGCGCTCGCCCTTGGCCTTCTCGTCACGCCGCTCACCGCCGAGACGCAGCAGCTGCAGAAGGTTGGGCGGCTCGGTGTTCTAACGGGCGGTGTTCTAACGGGCCTATCTCTCGAAGGCTCGCCTCGCGCCTATGCGCTGCGCCAAGGGCTGAGTGATCTCGGCTACCTTGAGGGCCAGAACATCGTGATCGAGTGGCGAGGGGCGGCGGGGAGGGTGGAACGC
>JBGPXN010000046.1:0-29955 GCA_041492755.1 Methylomirabilia bacterium
AATCGCACCGTCATGGCGCAGCGGAGGGCCCGGCCGCCCTTGGGGCCGTTGTCGTCGATGAAGGCCACGCGAGCCCACGTTGGCGTCACCGGCAGCAGCTGCAGGGCCCGGTTCATGCGAGCCCGGTCACGCGTGTTCAGTCCCTGGATCTCGATCGCCACGATGGTCCTCCCCCATGTCGGTGTGTCGTCCTTACTGCGGCTTGATCTTGGCGACGGCCATGGATGCCCTTTCCGCGGCCGCGGCCGCCCGCCCGTTCGTGCTGCGGTGCCGTCTTCGCACCGACAGGTGCAGGCGGGATGCCAGGCCTGTCACGTGGCAAATTGCGGGGTTACGAGACGGAGAGTGCGCGCCGGCGCCCCAGTGGGGCGTCAGGGCCGCGCCCGGCGCCAGCGGCGGGCGACCCACTTGCGTGCCTCGTCCGCGGCGAGCACCACCGGCGGGAAGACGAGCAGCACCGCCCACTCGCCGAAGGTCGGCGGCTCGAGGCCGAAGACGCTGCGCAGGAGCGGGAGCGCGATGAGTCCGAGCAAGACCGCGACCTCGAGCGCGATGGCGAGCAGCACGAGGGGATTGCTCGCGATGCCGACCTTGAAGACCGACTCTCGGTCCGTCCGACACGCGAAGACATTCCCGATCTGGGCGGCCACGATCCCGGCCAGGCTCATGGTCGTCGCGCGCCGGTAGAGCGGCCCACTGCTCGCCATCGCCATGCCCGGGCGCCAGCCGGCCAGCCAGTAGGTCCAGAAGAATGCCGCCAGCGAGAGGACGGCTTCGATGACGCCGAGGAAGCCATAGGCGCGGAGCAGACGAGCGCCCGTGAGCAACGGCTCGTCGCGCGGGCGCGGGGGGCGATCCATCACCCCGGGCTCCTCGGGCTCGGCCCCGAGCGCCAGCGCCGGCAACAGGTCCGTCCCGAGATCCACGGCCAGGATCTGCATGATCGTCAGCGGCAACGGCACGCCGAAGAAGACGAACACCAGGAACGGCACC
Source organism: Methylomirabilia bacterium (assembly GCA_041492755.1). Lineage (GTDB taxonomy): Bacteria > Methylomirabilota > Methylomirabilia > Rokubacteriales > CSP1-6 > JBGPXN01. Next base: position 994 of record JBGPXN010000046.1, read on the forward strand.
AGCTCGGGGACGTTGGAGGCAAAAATGTAGGTGATGAACTTGCCCATGTTCGAGTAGATGGCACGCCCCTGCCGGATGGCGTGCACGATCGACGCGAAGTTGTCGTCGGTCACGACTATCTCCGCCGCCTCGCGCGCGACCTCCGTGCCCCGGCCGCCCATCGCGACGCCGACGTCGGCGGCCTTCAGCGCGGGGGCATCGTTGACCCCGTCGCCGGTCACGGCAACCACTTCGCCCTCGGCCTTGGCCGCCTGCACCACGGCGAGCTTGTGGGCCGGCGACATCCGCGCGTAGAGCACGTCGGGCTCGCGGACGAGCCCGCGCAGGGTCTCGGGCCGCATCCGTTCGACCTCGTCTCCGGTCACGACCTTGGCCACGGGCAGCCCGATCTGCTCGCCGATGTGCTGGGCAGTCAGGCCGTAATCGCCGGTCATGACGATCACGCGGATGCCCGCGCGCCGGCATTGGGCGATCGCGTCCGGGACTTCGGCGCGTGGCGGATCCCAGAGCGCGACGAGACCGATCAGCGTGAGACCGCGCTCGACGGTGCCCGACGCGGCGTCGACCAGTCCGGCCGCCAGCGGTCGCTCCGCGACGGCGAGGAGGCGGAGTCCATGCGCGGCGAGGCGGTCGTGCTCGGCCAGGCACTCGCGCCGGCCCGCGTCGTCGAGCGGAACGGGCTGGCCGTCCCGACGTACCGTGTCGCAGAGCGCGATCGTTTCCCGCGCAGCGCCCTTGACGTACGCGATGGCGCACGCTCGCTCGCCGCGCACCATGGTCATGCGCTTGCGGAACGAGTCGAAGGGGTGTGCGGTGAGCAGGGGCCGCGCCTCGCGCAGCCCGGCGGGGTCGAGCCCGGCGTCCGCGGCCGCCCGGACGATCGCCACTTCGGTCGGATCGCCGCGCTCGGCCGTCGCCTGCGACGCGAGCACGCCGACTTCGAGTAGCCGGCGGATCGCGGCGTCCTCCCCGACGATCTCGGACGCCGCGACACTGCGATCGGCGACCCACGCCGCGCGCATCGCCATCTGGCCCTCGGTCAGCGTGCCCGTCTTGTCGGTGCAGATCACCGTCGTCGCGCCCAGGGACTCGACCGCGGACAAGCGCTTCACCAGCGTGCGCCGCCGCGCCATGCGCTGCACGCCGAGGGCGAGCGCCAGCGTCAGGGTTGGGAGGAGGCCTTCGGGCACGTTCGCCACGATCACCCCGAGGGCGAAGACGACGCCTTCGGCCAGCGACAGTCGTCCGGTCGCGACGCCGAGCAGGAAGAATCCCGCGCCGAACGCCAGCGCGAGCGCAGTGACGATCCGCGTGACGCGCTTCATCTCGCGCTGAAGCGGGCTGGGCGCCGTCACCACGGCCTGGGTCAGGTGCGCGATGTCGCCGATCTCGGTCGCCATACCGGTCGCAACGACCACTCCGGTGGCGGCCCCCGACACGACGCCGCAGCCCGCGAACGCGAGCTCCCGCCGTTCCAGGCGAGGGACGCGCGCGCGCTCGTTGCCGGGGACGGGACCCTTGAATGCCGGGTGCGGTTCGCCGGTGAGCGCGCTCTGATCCACGCGGAGGTTGTGACTGTCGACGAGGTGCACGTCGGCCGGCACCTGGTCACCCTCGCCGAGGCGCACGACGTCACCCGGCACGAGCTCGGCCGCGGCGATGCGTGTCTCCACGCCGTCACGGACGACCGTGATCTCGTGCGGCAGCATGGCTTGCAGGGTCTCGAGGGCTCGCTCCGCCCGGAACTCCTGGAAGAAGGAAAAGACGCCATTCACGACGATGACGGCGAAGATCGCCCATCCGAGCTCGGGCAGCCCCGCGATGAGCGCGAGCGCGCCCCCAGCCCAGAGCAGCCCGGCCAACAGGCTCACGAACTGCTCGCCGACTCGGAGCACGAGTGATCGCCGACGCGTGGCACTGAGGAGGTTAGGCCCGCACACCGCGCGCCGGCGCGCCGCGTCCACGGCGGCAAGACCGGACGCCGTCGTGGCGAGGACGGCGACGATCTCGTCCGCCGTCAGCGGGCTCTCGCCGTCGAGGTCGAGCGCGCGGAGCGCTCGGACCAGCTCGTCCCGCCGGCGTGTCTCCGCCGCTTCCTTGACGAGTCCGGGATCCGCCAGCCCGGCGCGCAAGCGACCGACGACTCGGAGCGCGCGCCCCGCGTCGGCAAAGGATCCCGTGAGGACGACGCGTATTTCGGCGGGCGCCGCTCCGGTCCCGACGCCGGTCGCGTGGAGCAGGCGTACCCAGCGGAGCGTCAACGGCGCGGCCTTCTCGTACGCGAGACCGTGGACGAGCACGACACCCGGCGCCAGGGGAAGCTGCCCGGCGCTCGCCGGTGCGGCGAGCCCGAGCGCCGTGAACAGCGCGCCGACCGAGGCCGGGGATTCCTCGAGCCAGACGGGATCGCCGGCGAAGAGCGCGGTCGGAGCCGGCACCCGCTCCATCGCTTACTCGCCGAGGTACCAGCGGCGGGCGGCGCGCGGGCCGTACGTCAGCGCAAACCGGTTCATCACATGACCGGCGGTGTGACCGACTCGGAGCTCGGCGATGACGGAACCGTTGCGTCACCAGAAGTAGGTGTCGGGATCGTTGCCGCGGATCGCCGGCAACAACACGGCGAGCGCTTTGAGGACGTCGCGCTCGGTCACGATCCCGACGAGCACGCCGGCCTCCACGACGGGGAGGCTGCCGACGCGGGCCTCGAACATGAGGGCGGCGGCCTGGGCCAACGGGGCGCCGGGTTCGATGGCGAGGTGGTCCCACGTCATCGCGTCCCGGACTCGCACGTCGCGCAGCGCGACGCTGATCCTCTCCAGCGATTTCCGGGCGGCGGGCGACAGGTATTGGCCGAGGACGGGCGCCAGCACGACGCCCCGCACGTCCCGATCACTCAGGATACCGACGAGGCGACCGGCGTCGTCCACGACGGGCAGATGCCGGATCTCGCGTTCGCGCATCACGGCCGCGGCCGTCTCGAGCGCCGCGTCGGGGTCGATGGTGATTGGATTTCGGGTCATGGCGTCTCGCACCGTGCTTCCGGCGAGGTCAGGCCTCGCCGCGTCGTGCTTGTCCTCATGCTCGCTCGTCATGATTCCTCCTTTCGCGGCGACCGGTCACGCCCGCCCGGGTAGCCAGGCGGAGAGCAGGCGGATCAGCGCCACTCGAAGATGGCGGATGTCGCCGCGGCCGCAGCGTTGCTCGATCTGGCGGATCTGCCGCGCGAGCCGGCGCTCCCTGAAGACCTCGAAGAGCCAGCGCGAGAAGTCCAGCCGGCGCGCGTGCTCGATCAGCACCCCCTCGTCGACGGTCTCCACCGCCTTGGCGAACTCGCCGAGCGTGGCCGCGCGCGCGAGCAGTCGTCCGTCGGCGGCGCGGAAGAAGAAGTTCCGGTCGGGGAGCACCGGAATGTCGGCGTACTTTCGCCGGTGGCGTACGTGTTCGGTCCGTCGCGGGGCCGCCTGGAAACTGACGGCACCCGCGCAGCCCGTGTCGGCCCGGACCAGCACGAATTCGCCGAGGCTCAGCTCGCCGAAGGCGGCACAGAGGTGGTTGCCGGCCTCGATCGAGCCGGGGATGGCTTCGCGAACGAAGCGGGTCTCGTCGGGCGCCGTCGTCCGCGCGAACACGAAGAGATCGATCCCCTTGCGGATGTTCGCGGCGAGCGCGCTGGCCCGATAGGTGGCCAGGCAGAAGCCCTTTTCGTCCAGCACGAGATCGGCCGCCGGGCCGTCTTCGCCGAGCCAGTAGTGCGCCTCGTCGAGGAAGATCCAGTGGGGAAGACGGCACTCGCGCCGGAGGTCTCGAAGGGCTCGCAGGCCGGTGGTGATGAGCGAGGCTTTGTCGGCGTCACCAGCGGTCGACAGGTCCGCGACCACGCAGGCCGAAGGATCGCGCCGGAACAGCTCGACGGCCTGGTCCCAGTCGGCCATGTCGCGGACCTCGACGAAGCTGACCGCGGGGATGGCGGTCAGGACGTGGTAGTCGCCCTCGGGATCGATGACGCAGACACCGTACCGCCGATCCACCAGGCGCTCGATGAGCCCGCCGACCAGCCACGACTTGCCCGACATCGAGTCGCCGTTGACCAGCACGTTGACGCCGCGGGTGGACACGGCGACCCGCTCGCCGGACTGCCGCGCCCACCCCACCTCGACCTCGCGCCGACCCGTCGCCGGCGGCGGCAGCTGGCCGTCGAGCACCGACGTCGACAGGGCGCGGGCGACGGAGCCGCCGTTGTCGCCGGCGAAGACCCAGTCCACGCGCGTGCGGACCTCCTCGACCGCGTTGCCGGGACACGCACTGAAGCCGCAGACGGCGAACATGTCGAGGTCGTTCTCGGCGTCTCCGATGCCGAGGACGTCGTGGGACGACAGCCCCAGCCGCCGGATCGCATGCTGTACGCCGCTGCCCTTCGACACGCCGGGCGCCTGGAGCATCAGGGCCGCGCGGTTCGGCGTCAGCGCGAGCTGCACCCGGACCGCCGCCATCGCGTCGCGAATGCGCCCCTCGTCGTTGCGGAACGTGTCGACGATCGTTCGCCCGAGCTGGTAGTAGATGCCACGGCGGTCCAGCTCGCCGACCAGGCGCGGCGGTGGCGGCGGCGCCAGGTCGCGGATGACCTGCTCCGGCGGGACGAACAACACGCCGCCGTTCTCGGCGATGACGACGTCGAAGAGCTCCAGGTGCTCGCACACGCGGGTCAGCTCGAAGAACGTGCGTCCGGTCACGAGGATGAGCCGGATGCCCTGTTCGCGCACGAAGCGGAGCGCGGTGACGACCTCGGGGGGGATGCGATCGTGCGTCGCCAGCGTGCCGTCGTAGTCGCAGGCGATTGCCGCGAACGCTCGACTCGGCGCGACGCTGTTCACACGGATCTGACGTGCAACGACATTGCCAGAGCTCCGACGCTGAGAATCCGATGATCTACGCGTCGGTGCGACGCCAGCGGCCGGGGCCCCGTATCCACACGTGGGGCACGCGTGCCTCGCTCTCGTCGCCGGCGCGCCTCGGCCGGCGCCGCCAAGGGCGCGAGATCGTGGGCTCCCGCGCCTGGCATCGCCGATGCAACCGTCGCTGCCCGACGCTTCGGTCGACGGCGAGAAGCCGCTGACCTCACCGGCCTGTGAGCACCGTGACCAAGGAGACGATCATGGCCACCAGGAAGAAGAATGGACCGACCCCCGCGCGTTCTCCGAAGGCGCTCCGGCCGCCCCAGGAGGCCGCGCGTCCGCCGCGGGTGAAGCGGCGCGACAAGACCGCGCACGGCAAGGTTCGCAAGGACACGATGATCCTCCAAACCGACGAGGGCTCGCGCGCCCTCTGGAGCGGCTCGCGTCCCGCGTGGAAGAAACGCTGAGGTCGCCGAGGCGAGTCAGGATACGACAAGGAGGACGACATGGCCGCTCATACCCGCGTGCTGTTCCGCTCCGAAGCTCGGGAGAAGATCCTGCGTGGCGTCAACACGCTGGCCGAGGCCGTGCGCGTGACGCTCGGTCCGAGGTCGAAGTGCGTGCTCATCCAGCGCCGGTTCGGCATGCCCATCGTCTGCAACGACGGCGTGACGATCGCCAAGGCGATGCGGCTCGAAGAGCCGAGCGAGGATCTCGGCGCGCAGATGATCCGGCAGGCCGCCGAGCGCACCGGCGACATGGTGGGCGACGGCACCAGCACGGCCACGGTGCTCGCGCAGGCGATCTACAGCGACGGCGTGCGTAACGTGGTGGCCGGCGCCAGCGCGGTGGATCTCAAGCGCGGGCTCGATCGCGGCGTGAAGGTCGCCATGGACGCGCTCGCCAAGCTCTCCCGCCCCGTGAAGAGCCGGCTGGAGAAGGCGCAGGTGGCGACGATCTCGGCCCACAACGACCCCGCCATCGGCGACATGGTCGCGGAGGCCATGGAGCGGGTGGGCGACGAGGGCGTCATCACGGTCGAGGAGTCCAAGACCACCGAGACCCAGCTCGAGGTGGTGGAGGGCCTGCAGTTCGACCGGGGCTATCTCTCCCCCTACTTCATCACCGACGCCGAGAAGATGGAGGCCGTGCTCGACACCCCGCTCGTGCTGCTCTACGACGCCAAGCTGACCGTGATGAAGGATCTGCTGCCGCTGCTGGAACAGGTCGCACGGACCGGGCAGGCGCTGGTGGTCGTGGCCGAGGACGTCGAGGGCGAGGCCCTGGCCACGCTCGTCGTCAACAAGCTGCGCGGCACGCTCCGGTGCGTCGGCGTGAAGGCGCCGGGCTTCGGCGACCGGCGCAAGGAGATGATGGAGGACATGGCGGTCCTGACCAGCGCCCGGGTGCTGAGCCCGGAGCTGGGCGTGAAGCTCGAGAACGTCGACCTGGCGTATCTCGGTCGCGCCCAGCGCGTGGTCGTCGATCGCGAGCACACGACGATCGTGGGCGGCGGCGGCGACAAGGCGGCGATCGAGGGCCGCAAGCGGGAGCTGCGGACGCGGATCGAGAAGGCGACCAGCGATTACGACCGGGAGAAGCTCGAGGAGCGGCTGGCCAAGCTCTCGGGCGGCGTGGCCGTCGTGCGCGTGGGCGCGCCGTCGGAGGCGGAGATGAAGAGCCGCAAGGAAGCGTTCGACGACGCCATCAACGCCACCAAGGCCGCGGTGGCCGAAGGCATCGTGCCCGGCGGCGGGCTCGCCCTGCTCCGGGCCATCGACGCCCTGGAGCGCGAGGAGGCGGTGGCGCAGGGCGACGAGCGGACGGGACTGCAGATCCTCAAGCGCGCGCTCGAGGTGCCGGCCCGGCAGATCGCGGAGAACTCCTCCGCGGACGGCGGCGTGGTCGTGGAACGGATGCGGGGAGGAACCGGTGCCTACGGCTTCGACGCCGCGCGCCGGCAGTACGTCGATCTCGTGGAGGCGGGAATCATCGACCCGACCAAGGTCGTTCGGGTCGCGCTCGAGAACGCGGTGTCCGCGGCGAGCCTGCTTCTCCTCACCGAGGCCGTCATGACCGAGGTGCCCGAGAAGAAGGACGAGGCGGTCCCGTCCATGGATTGACCCGTCAGGTCGAGACTGATATGACCGCCGAAGGGCCGGAGTCCGGCTTCCACGACGTCGATCCGTACGCGCCGCCTCGGATGGCCGCGCGGGCCGCCACGGCGGGCGTGGCGAAGGCGCGGCTCGATGCGCTGAGCCTCTTCACGCTCGCGGTCCTCGCCGGCGCCTTCATCGCGCTGGGCGCCGAGCTCGCCACCATCGCGGACGTGGCGCCGGGACTCGGCTTCGGGCCCGGGCGGCTGCTCGTCGGGCTCGCGTTCTCGCTTGGCCTGATCCTCGTCGTCATCGCCGGCGCCGAGCTCTTCACCGGCAACACGCTGATCGTCATCGCGTGGCTCGCGGGCCGGGTCACGACGGCCGCGCTCGTCCGGAACTGGACGATCGCCTACGCCGGCAACTTCGTCGGCGCCCTCGCCACCGTCGGCCTCGTGTATGCGACGGGGCAGTCGGCGCTGGCCGGGGCGCGGGTGGGCGCGAGCGCCGTCGCGATCGCCGACGCCAAGCTCGCCCTCGGGTTCGTCGAGGCCGTGACGCGCGGCATCCTGGGCAACGCGCTGGTGTGTCTGGCCGTCTGGCTCTGCTTCAGCGCTCGCAGCAACGTGGACAAGGTGGTCGGTATCATCGCGCCGGTGACGGCCTTCGTCGCCTCCGGCTTCGAGCACAGTATCGCGAACATGTACTTCGTCCCGATGGCGCTTCTCCTGCGCGACAACCCGGCCGTCATGGCGGCGGCCGGACTCGATCCGAACGGCGCCGCCGCGCTGACGTGGGGGCGGTTCCTGCTCGGCAATCTTCTGCCGGTCACGATCGGGAACGTCATCGGCGGCGGTGTGCTGGTCGCCGCCGTCTACTGGCTCGTGTATCTCCGGCCCGGGGCCGGTACGCCGCCAGACCCGGGGAACGTCGCGACGTAGGCGCCGTCACGCAGAGTCAGGCTAGAATCCGGGCATGCTCGGCCCCACTCTCCAGGCGGCGCGTGTCCGACTCTGCCGGCCGCGGCCGGCGCACCTGCAGCAATTCGTCGCCTGGTTCGGCGATCCCGAGGTCACGCGCTACCTCATGCGTCGCCACCCGCCGTCCTTGCGCCAGGAAGAGCAGTGGCTGGAGAGCATCGCGGCGAGCGAGACGGACGTCGTGTGGGCGATCACGATCGGGGAGACGCAGCCCGTCATCGGCGTGACCGGGCTGCACCGCATCGACTGGCGGTATCGGCACGGCTGGGTCGAGATCTCGCTCGGCGAGCGCTCGGCGTGGGGCAAGGGGTACGCGACCGAGACGGCCCGGATGGTCACCGCCTACGCCTTCCGCGAGCTCGGCTTCGAGAAGGTGCTCGCGTCCGTCTATACGGGCAACGATGCGAGCCGGCGCGTGGTGCAGAAGCTCGGATACGCCCAGAGCGGTCTCTTGCGCCGCAACGCGTTCTTCGACGGCACCTGGCACGACGAGTGGCTCGGCGAGATCCTGCGCGAGGAGTGGAAGGACGGGAGCTGAGCCGGCCGAGCGGGGCCGGGTCAGTGCTCCGGCGCCATGGCCGGGAACGTGAGCACGAACGTCGTCCCGCGGCCGGGCTTGCTCTGCACCTCGATGCTCCCTTTGTGGTCCTGCACGATTCCGTAACTCACGGCGAGCCCGAGGCCGGTGCCGGTCGCCTTGGTCGTGTAGAACGGGTCGAAGATCCGCGGCAGCACGTCGGCCGGGATGCCCTCACCGGTGTCGGCAACCACGACCCGGACGCGAGGGGGAGCATCGGTCAGTGTCGTGGTCTCGACGCGGATGGTGCCACCGCCCCTCATCGCCTCGCGGGCGTTGGTGATGAGATTGAGCAGGACCTGCTGGAGTGCGCTCGCATCACCCGAGATCAGCGGAAGCGCCTCGTCGAGCGTCGTCACCACCTCGATGTTCTCGGTCGAGAAGGTCTTTCTGATCAGAAGCGCCGTTTCGTCGACGAGGGCGTTGAGCCGGACGGGCGCATTTTCGTGGGGCGCCTGGCGGCTGAAGGCGCGCAGGGCTTGACCGAGGCGCGTCACGCGCTGGATGTTGCGATGGATCACGCCGAGGTCCTCGACGACCCGGGCCGGCAACGTGTTGTCCTGCGACTCCAGCAGCATCAGCTCGATCCTCGACGAGATGATGCCGAGCGGATTGTTCAGCTCGTGGGCGAGCCCGGCCGTCAGGGTGCCGAGCGCCGCCAGCTTCTCGGTTCGGACGAGGGCTTCCCGCTGATGGGCGAGCTCGTCCTGCGCCCGCTGGTGCTCGATGTACGTGCCGACCCGGCGGCCGATGTCCTCCATGATCCGCAGCAGCTCGTCGTCCGGGCGCCGCGGCTCCCGGCTGAAGAACAGCAGGACGCCGATCCTGTCGTTGTTGCGGATCAGCACGCCGAGCGCGCTGTGAAAGCCGAGCGCCACCGCCGCGTCCCGACGCACGAACTCCGCGTGGCTCGTGATGTCGGACAGCCACAGGGGGGCGTGATGTTCCCAGGTCCGCCCGACGAAGCCGAATCCCGGCCGCGACACCAGATCGCGCCCCGCATTCGCCAGGACGGTGGGATCGAGGCGATCGCCGTGCCAGAGGCCTTGCCACCGCAGCCCGCCTGATTCGCGCTCCGGCAGCCAGAACTCCCCGACGTCCCAGCCGAGGTCACCGCAGACGGCGCGGACCACGCGAGCCACGGCATCCTGGATGGTCGGCGCCTCGAGGAGCGCATTCGTGACCGCGAACTCCGCCCGTTGTCGGCGCTCGGCCTGACGCCGGTGCGTCACGTCCGACACGAACGCGATCCCGCGCCTGCCGTCCGGCGTGTCGACGAAGCTCAAGCTGACGTCGATGGGCACCTCGCCGCCGTCGGCGCGACGACCCACGAGGTCCAGGTCGATGCCCATGGGACGGCTGCGGGGCGCCGAGAAATATTCGGTGCGGTGCGCCGCATGACGGCTGCGCAACCGCTCGGGCAGGAGTTCTTCGAGCCGACGGCCCTCGAGCACGCCGGCGCCGTAGCCGAGGATGGTTTCAAGGTGTGCGTTGGCCGAGACGATGACACCGGCCTCGTCGACGATCACGACGCCGATGGGGGCCGTCTCGAGGAAGGCTCGGGCCTGGGCCTCGCTGCGCGCCAGGGCCTCGGCCGCCCGGCGCCGCTCCGTTACGTCACGTAGCAGCCAGCGCACCGTCGTCGTGCGCCCTTCGTCGTCGCGCATGACGGTGGCCGTCACCGCGACCGGCACGGCCTCGCCGGCGGCGGGGAGCACCCGGATCTCGCGCTCGGGTGAACGCCCTCCCGAGGGCAGGCCAAGCAGTAATTCGTGAATGACGTCCGTGTAGGGCGTCGCCACGAAGGCGCGCAGCGGGAGTCCGACGAGTCGCGTGGCCGGGCTGCCCAGGAGGGACACGGCGGCTTCGTTCGACTCCTGGATGAGGCCGTAGGCGTCGGTGACGACGTACCCATCGGGAGCAAACGCGAACAGATCGAGGTACCGTCGACGCTCGGTCTCGACGGCCTGGCCGGCGCTGGCCAGCCGATGATTCTGCGCGACGCGCTCTTCGTCGCTGGCGTGCAGCTCCTCCACCGTGCTCAGGAGATCGGCGACCGCTTCGTCGAGGACAGCGCGGAACTCGGCTGGCCCCCTCGCCGCCCACTGGCGCAGCTGCTCGACCCGCTCGGTCACGCGGGCAAATTGCTTCTCGAGGTCGTGGCGTTGGCTCATCGGTGGCGTCTGTGCTCGGCTGCGCCAGCCAGTATGTCGCGCCGCGGTCAGCCGGGCAACCGGTGGCGGGGTGACGGGCGATCAGGACGAGGGCTGGATACCGACTCCGGCCGTCGACGACCGGTGGGCGAGCCAGTCGTCCACCAGCGTGCCGAGGCCAGGATCCCCGGCGTCGGCAAACTCGTAACGCTCCGCCGTCCATTCGAGTGAGAAGTAGGACTCCCACCCGATCATCAGAGTGCTTCCCGCCTCGCGAGGCACGGGGAAACTTCCCGTCGTCCCGCACGCCGCGACCGCGAGGGCGATCAGCGCGAGCTGGGCGCCGGCGATCAGGAACCGTCTCGCGTGCCGTCGGATCATCGTCGCGGGCACCCTCCCGCCGTTCACTGAGGTCTCGGCACGACCGTGATCCACGAATCCGGACACGTCTGCACGTAGGGGTAATACGCGCCGGCGCTCGGGCAGTAGTACCAGTATGCCGGCGGTGGCTCGACCACGGCGGGCGGCGGAACGACGTACGTGGTCGGCGGCGGGACGTAGGCGTAGCTCGGCGCAGGGGGCGGCCAGTATGGGTCCGGCCAGAACCACGGTGTGATGCCGATGTGGATGCGGCTCTGAAACCCGCGGTCGAAGTCACGGCGGCCGTCGAAGGGATGTCCGCCCGGCGGGGCGCGGTGGCTGGCGGGCGGGCTGGGTCGGCCGGCGGGCGGACTGGGGTGGCCAGCGGATGGCCGCGCGTGGGCGGCGGCGCCGCCGGGGGCGGCGGGGCCGGCTCCGCGCGCCGCCGCGGGAGGATCGTCGACGAGCAGCACGGCGAGCCGCGTGCGCTGCTCGACCGTCAGCGCGGCCTTGCCCGCCTGGTTGGCGCGAAGCCCGGCGACGGCCAGATCCCCGCTGATCCGCTCGATCTCGCGGATCTTCGCCTCCGCCTGGGTCGTGTCCGTGGGTTTGCCCGGGTCGCTCGGGTCCGGTCGCAAGAGGATCGTCAGGTCCAGTTGCGCGAGACTCAGATCCGCCTGTCGGCGGATGCTCTCGCGCATGAGGTCCGCGTCCAGGCGCGCAAAGCCGGCGAGCTGCGCTGCCGACAGTCCCAGCTCTTCCCGGCAGCGGAGGATCGCGGCGATGACCCAAGCGGGGACGTCGCGAGGCCAGTCGTCGTCACTCGACCAGCACGGCTCGGGGGTGGCGGGCGTGGGCGCCGACGCCGGGGCCTCCGGCATCGGGCCGGCGGGCGGCGCCTGGGCGGCGGCCGCCGTGGTGAGCAGGAGAACACTCGCGACACCGATGCAGAGCGTCCGGATTATCGGTCTCATATCATTGCCTGTGTCCCTTTCGTCCGGAGATCATCGTCAGAGCCTCAAGCCCGGTCCGCCGATCGAGGGTGTCGTCGCGGCTGGGGATTCGAGGCCGATGAGGACTGCCTGTCCCTCCCTCAGGTCGCCACCGACGACCTCGGTCGATGCACCGTCCGTGATCCCGAGCGTTACCGGAACGGCCACGGGCCGCCCGTCACGTCCGGCCACCCAGACGAGGCCCGAGATCGCCGCCGCGCCTGGTCGCTTGTCGACGGGCGGCCGCACCGGCGAGGCTCCCGGGCCTGGCGCGCCGCTCGGGATTTGTCCGTCGACGCCAGGCGGCCGGAATCGCAGGGCCATGTTCGGAACCTTGAGGACGGCGGATTTCCGGGCGGTGACGAACCTCACGTTGGCCGTCATGCCGGGAACCAGCGTGCCGGACGGATTGGCGACGGCGACCACGATGGTGTAGGTGACGACGTTCTGCGCGACCTGCGGCGCCTTGCGGATCTGAGAGACCTCGCCGGTGAACGTCTCCCCCGGGAACGCGTCGACCGTGAACGTCACCGGCGTGTCGGGACGGATGCGACCGATGTCGGCCTCGTCGACGCTGGTTTCCACCTGCATCTTGGTGAGGTCCTGCGCGATCGTGAAGAGCGTCGGCGCCTGCAGCGTCGCCGCGACGGTCTGCCCGACGTCCACCGCGCGATTCACGACGACGCCGTCCAGCGGCGATCGGATGGTCGTGTGATCGAGGTTGATCTGCGCCTGGGCCAGCGCCGCCTGCTTCTGCTCCACCTGCTCGCGCGCCATCTGGAGCGCGGCTTCCTGGACGTGGAGCTGCGCCTCGGCCGTCCGAATCGCCGACGCCAGCGCCTGCTCGTGCGCCTGCGCCGACTCGTGCTGGGCCACTGCGGCGTCGTGGGCGGTCTGCGCGGCGTCGCGATCCGCCGCCGCGACGAGCTCGCGCTGGAACAACTCGGTCTGGCGCGCGAGCGTGCGCTGCGTGTCGACGACCGTGACGAGCGCCTTCGCCTTCTGCGCCTTGCCTTCCGCGAAGGCGGCGCGCGCGTTGTCCACGTTGGTGCGGGCCTGCTCGACCTGGGCTTCCTGGTTGAGCACGTTGGATTGCGCGGCCCTGACGTCCGCGCGGGCCTGGTTGACGGCCGCCTCGAACAGCGCGGGATCGATCCGCGCGATCACCTGCCCCTTGTGGACGACCGTGTTGAAGTCGGCGGCGAGCTCCTTGATCGCCCCGGAGACCTGGCTGCCGACCAGGACCATGATGACCGCGTTGAGGTTGCCCGTGGCCGAGACCGAGGCGGTGAGCGGCCCGCGCTCGACGGGGGCGGTGCGGTACACGAGAGCCTTGCTGTGGCCGGCGACGTAGTAATAGCCGGCGAATCCGGCCGCGACGATCGCTCCGAGGAGCCCGAACGCAAGCCAGAGCTTCACGCGCCGACGGGGTGTCTTGCCGGGGCCCGGCTCGGTTGCGGGCCTCGCGGCCTCGGCCACCACGCGCCCATCGGAAGGCGCCAGCGCGGTGTCGTGCTCCATACGCCGGTTCATACAGCAACGGGGCTGCCAGGCCTCGAATCGTGAGAAAAGAGTCGCTTCGCTCGCCCGCGCGCTGGGGAACACGCGCCACGCTGAGGCGGCCACGCCCCAGCCCTGAACCCGCCATCTAGCCGAATTGCTGTACGTCGCACACGGCACGCGTCTTGCGCAAAGACGGTGTGCGATGGCTGAGCCCGTCATCGAGACGCACGATCTCGGGAAGGACTACTGGCTCGGCGCGCACGGGGTGCACGCGCTGCGTGGCGTGTCGCTCACGATCGAAGCTGGCGACATGGTCGCGATCATGGGGCCGTCCGGCTCCGGGAAATCGACATTGATGGCGATCCTCGGATGCCTCGATGTCCCGACGGCGGGCACATATCTGCTCGAAGGCCGTGACGTCTCGCAGCTCGACGACGATGCGCTGGCCCGGATCCGCAACGGACGAATCGGGTTCGTGTTCCAGCAGTTCAACCTGCTGCCCCGGATGAGCGCCGTCGCCAACGTGGAGCTGCCGCTCATCTACGGCGACCGCCCGCCCCGGGAACAGCGGCGGCAGGCGCTCGCGAAGCTGGCGGCCGTCGGATTGGCCGACCGCGCAGGTCACCGCCCCGCCCAGTTGTCGGGCGGACAGCAGCAGCGCGTGGCGATCGCGCGCGCGCTGGTCAACGAGCCGATCCTGCTCCTGGCCGACGAGCCCACCGGGAACCTGGACACGCGGACCAGCGTCGAGATCATGGCGATCCTCCAGACGCTCAACCGCGGCGGCATCACCGTCGCGCTCGTGACCCACGAAGAGGACATCGCGCGGTACGCCCGACGGGTCCTGCGCTTCCGGGACGGCGAGCTGGTCGGCGACGAGCCGGTGGCGCCGCCGATCGACGCCCGCGCGGTGCTCGCGGGCGGCGCGCGGAGCTTGAGGCTGCCGTGAGAGTCCGGGCCACCGCGCAGCTCGCCCTCGTCGCGCTCGCGGCCAACAAGGTGCGCACCGGGCTCACGATGCTCGGCGTGATCATCGGGGTGGCCGCCGTGGTCACGATGATGGCGGTCGGCACCGGAGCCCAGGGGCGCGTGGCGGCGCAGATCCAGAGTCTCGGCTCGAACCTGATCATCGTCATCTCGGGCTCGATCACCGCGAGCGGCGTGCGGCTGGGCACGGGCAGTCAGCTCACCGTGACCGAGGACGATGCGAAGTCGATGGAGCGCGAGATCGACAGCATCCAGATCGCTGCGCCGATGGTGCGGGGCGGTGTGCAGGTCATCGCGGGCAACGCCAACTGGTCCACCGCGCTCGTCGGCGTGACGCCCGGTTTTCTCGACGCGCGGGAGTGGCCGATGGCGACGGGTCGGCCGTTGGCTCAGGACGACGTCGAAGGAGCCGCCAAGGTGGCGCTGCTCGGCCACACGGTGACCCAGAACCTGTTCGGCGCCGCCGACCCGATCGGTCAGGTGATCCGCGTCAAGAAAGTCCCGCTGACGGTGATCGGCGTGCTCGCCCGCAAGGGGCAGACCACGCAGGGGCAGGATCAGGACGACACCGTGCTCGTCCCGATCTCGACCGCGAAGAAGAAGCTCCTGGGAACGAGCCAGGTGAACGCCCGCGCCGTCAACGCCATCCTGGTCAAGGTGCGCGAGGCGCGCGCGATGAAGGCGGCCGAGGGGGAGATCCACACGCTGCTGCGCCAGCGACACCATCTCCAGCCCGGGCAGGACGACGACTTCACGCTGCGGAACCTCTCCGATCTCCTCGAGAGCCAGGAGGCGGCGTCGCGGGTGCTGAGCCTCCTGCTGGCCGCCATCGCCTCCGTCTCGCTCGTGGTGGGCGGCATCGGCATCATGAACATCATGCTCGTGTCGGTCACCGAGCGGACGCGCGAGATCGGATTGCGCCGCGCGGTCGGCGCGCGCCGCCGGGACATCCTCGCGCAGTTTCTCGTCGAGGCCGTCACCGTGTCGCTCACCGGCGGCGTCATCGGCATCGCCGTCGGCGTCGCGGGCGCCTGGGCCATCGGTTACTTCGCCGGCTGGCTGGCGCCGATCCAGGCTCGCGCCGTCGTTCCGGCGTTTGTCTTCGCGGGCGCGGTCGGAATCTTCTTCGGCTTCTACCCGGCGCGCAAGGCGTCGCGCCTGAATCCCATCGACGCCCTCCGGTACGAGTAGCGCGCCGCCGGCCTCGTCACGAAGGGTGGGGTGCCGTCGTCTCACTGCGGTGGCCGCGCCCGGCGCCGCTCCGGGCAAATACCTGGAATCACTGATCGCCGGGCTCGGCACCGCGCGTGCAACAGTGGCCGGCCATGAAACCACGAGCCCGATCGACCAAGCAGGAGTTCGAACGCCGCCTCCGCGAGGCCCGCCGCGAGGTGTTCAGGACCGTCGCCCAGACGGACGTCGAGCTGGACTCACTGGAGGCGCATCAGCCGGGCGCCTTGGCCGAGGACGCCGCCAACGCGACCGCCGCGATGTTGCTCGGCAAGCTGGAAGGACGCGAGCGCCACTTGCTCGACGAGATCGCCGCGGCGCAGGCGCGGCTGGGGGCCGGCACATTCGGGGCGTGCGAGAACTGTGCGAAGCCGGTTCCGCTCGCGCGTCTTCGCGCGCTTCCGACCGCGCGGCTCTGCATCGTCTGCGAGCGACAAGCCGAGATCGAGGCGGCGCGCGTGAACGTCTGACAGCGGGCGCGTGGCTCGACGACGGCCGGCGGCTCACACCTCGTCGAGCTGATCTTCAGCGCGTCCGCAGACGTCGCACGCCGTCACGAGGACCAGGTTGCCGTCGGCGTCCTCTTCGCCGGTGGGGCCGGCGTGCATGAGACCCCCGCAACGGCACGGCTCCGGATACTCCTCCGCGCATACCGGGCATTCGTGGTCGGCGATCCGATGGTTGACCTCCTCGCCCAACGTGAACAGACGCATGGTGCTCCTCCGGTTCTCATCTCATGTGGACGGCCGATTCGAAGCCGATCCAGCGCGAGGTGGACGCGGATGCAAGCTGACGGCCACGCTGAATCGCCCCCATTCTTGGCGGGCGCGCACTTGCGGTGGGGCGCCGCCGCACCGGCGCGCCCCGGCGTCGCCCCACCACCCCGGCCGCTCTGGGTCGTAACCTCGCGTCAATCCGAGGCGGCCCGTGTGGCACTGGCGATGCACTATCGCCCGGTCGATGCGCCCGCGAGGAGGACACGATGACGTCGAGCACGCCTGAGCCCGCACCGCGAATTCTGGTCGCGACGGATTTCTCCGACGAAGCCGAGGCGGCGGTGCGGGTTGCCATCGACTACGCCCGTCGCCTGGGCGCGCATCTCGACATCCTGCACGTGTACTCGGCCGGCGAGCTGGACGTCACGACGCTGCTCGCGGACGCCGCCGCCCAGGCGAGTCCCGACGTACCCGTCACCGTGGCGGGCACCGGCGGCGACCCGGCCGAAGAGATCCTGCGCCACGCCACGTCCCATCCGATCGACCTGATCGTGGTCGGCACGCATGGGCGCACCGGTTTCAGCCGCCTGCTCCTGGGCAGCGTCGCCGAGCGCGTCCTCCGCGGCGCGCGGTGCCCGGTCCTGGCGGTGCCGGCCCGACTCGAGCCGCCGGTGGTGGAGGCCGAGCTCGAGCCCGCGGCGCCGGCGCGCCGGTGCCTCGTGTGCGCGACACCGTCGGCGGATCTCATCTGCGCCGCCTGCCGAGCACGGATCCGCGGCGAGGCCCTCGGACGCAAGCAGCGCGAGGAGCGCGCGGGGAGGGTGTGACGCCGGCTCGAGCTCACCCCCCTGGCCGGGACGGCTTTCGCATTCCGGAGCACTGCTCTCGCATGCGGGTGCGGTGCAGCTCCATCGCCGCGCGCATCTCGTCCATCCGATCGGCCATGCGACCCAGACGGCCGTGCATCGGTCCCATGTCGGTCCCCTTCATGTCCTCGTGCATGCGCCGCATCTCGTCGCGCAGCTCGTGCATGCTCGCCACCATCCGGGTGATCGACTCCTCTTCGGGCCCGGGGTCCGGAGAGCTTGCCTTCTGGGCGAGCGCGGGCGCAATCGTGAGCGGGAGCGCCATCGCGAACGCGGCCACGAGCATCCTGAGCGACATCATCGCGCTCTCCTTCCCGTGCGGCGCGGACTCAGCGGCCCCGCACGGTCATGACGGGGCAGTGCGCAGTGCCGACCACGCGCTCGGCAACGCTGCCGAGCAGCAGACGGGTGAATCCCGTGCGGCCGTGCGTGCCCATCACGATGACCCCGGCGTGCTGCGCCTTCGCCGCCCGCGTGATCTCGCTGGAGGGCATGCCTTCCAGGAGCAGGCCCCGCGCACGGGCGCCGGCCTTGCGGGCGCGGGCGAGCACGCGATCGAGCTGCTTCTGGCCCTGCTGGTGGCTAGCGCGCTGGACGTCTTCGAACACCTTGGGCGACATGTAACCGTCCCCGATCATGGGCATGACGATGGGCAGGACGTGGGCGACCACGAGCTCGGCCTTCTCGGCGCGTGCCAGCTCGATGGCGCGGGCGAGCGCGGCGCGGCCGGCAGGCGAGAAATCAGTTGGATGCAGGATGCGGCGGACCTTCTTCATCGCGGGCCTCCCCGGGCACAGCTCGTCTCGCAAGTCGATCGCATGGCAACGGAGCCGCGCGATCGCCATGCGGCTCAAGTGCAACCGATCTGCCACGGCGGAGCCGAACAAAAACGCGCGATTACCCGCGCTGGACGCGCGAACGGGTGGGGCTGTGCGGCCTCGGTGGGTCGGCAGAGTCCCAGCCGCCACCCGGCGGCCGGGATGTGGCGCGCCGGTTACGGCGCCTGCCGCTGGTCGACTGGCGGTCGAATGCCGCGCGGGATGGCCACGGCGCCGCCTTCCGGCGTGGTGCCGACCAGCGGCGGAACTTCGTATCGCCCGTCGGGAAGCTGCCGCTCCCAGTGGCCTGGTACGAGCACCTGGGCGCCGTTCGGCAGCAGCATCGAGCGCTCCGGCACCCACACGCTGCTCGGTGCGGGCGGCGCTGGCGGCAGCGCCGGCCCAGGGCGGGTCGTCGAATCACGCAGGCGATCCAGCGTCGATCCGCCCGGCGTCGTATGGATGGGCGGCCCACTCGCCTGTGTCAAGATCCACAGCGACAGCGCCGGCAGCGCGAGCGCGGCCATCGTCACCTCTCGCCGCTAAGGTGGCGCGACGAGAGGTGGCGCGACGGGCCGGACCGTGGTGCCCGGCTGGAAGATTTCGCACGGGCAGTCAGGAACGCGGCAGCGCCCGTCGGACAGGTGGTCTTTCTCGCGATGACCGCAGGTACAGTTCATGTTCACCTCTGTGAGCCCACGGTCATACGAGCAACTTCACTGCCAGAGCCATGAGGCCCGTGTCTGCTCGAAATCTCTCTTGCCGCCGCCTGTGGAGCGCCGCCTGGGTGGGAAGCCGGCGCCTCACGAGGGGCGCGCCTGCCCCGGTGGCCGCCGGAGATCCCTTGCGCAAGTGGCGGACTTCACGGGATTCGGGCATGGCAGTCGGGTTGCACCGTGCACCGAAAGCCGCGACGACGGCGAGGAGGCATCATGGTCTACACCCGCGTGCTGCCGGCGACGAAGGACGAGCCGGCCGCGCACATGCCGTGATCGTGGGGACCTGGCAGGTCCTCGAGGCCATTGCGATCGCGGACTGCGCGCTGCAGATCGATGGCCGCGACCTCGGCGACCTCTTCGCGACCGCGGCCCACGCGCTCGCCGACGTCATGGTCGATCCCCGGACGCTGGCCGGGCACGCGGAGCGCACCATCCGGCTCGAGGCGAGCGCGCTGGACCTGCTGCTCTACGACTGGCTCTCCGAGCTGATCTTCCTCAAGGACAGCGAGCAGCTCATCTTCCCTCGGGCCGAGGTCAGCGTTCGGGTGACGCCGCCCGCGCTCGACGCGCGCATCATTGGCGGGCGTATCGACCGCGCGCACACGGTCTTGCGTGCGGACGCCAAGGCGGTGACGTTGCACCAGTTCAGCCTCGAGCCGCGCGCGGCCGGCTGGTACGCGCGCGTCATCATCGACATCTGACGCGATGCCGAAGGATCCGGCGTTTCCGATGAAGGTGGTGCCCGTCGGGGACTGCGTGTGGGAGATCCCGCCGAGCGAGAAGCCCGGCATGCTCGTGCCGGCGCGGCTCTACGCGTCCGAGACGCTGCTGGCCGGCATGGACGCCGGCGTCTTCGAGCAGGTGACCAACGTCGCCTGCCTGCCCGGTATCGTCCGCGCGGCCCTGTGCATGCCCGACGGCCACTGGGGCTACGGCTTTCCCATCGGCGGCGTCGCCGCCTTCCGCGCGGATACCGGCATCATCTCGCCGGGCGGCATCGGGTTCGACATCAACTGCGGCATGCGGGTCCTGCGCACGACGCTCACCGAGGAGGACGTGCGTCCGCGGCTGCGCGCGCTGGTCGACGCGCTGTTCGCCGCGGTGCCGACCGGCGTGGGCGCGCACGGCTTCCTGCACCTGGACGCGGACGCGTTCCGCGAGGTGATGGTGGACGGCGCGGGCTGGATGGTGCGCCAGGGCTACGGGCGGCCGGAAGACCTCACCGCCATCGAGGCCGCCGGCTGCCTGCCCGGCGCCGATCCCGGCGCCGTCAGCGATCGCGCGCTGCGGCGCGGAATGGACCAGCTCGGCACGCTCGGGTCCGGCAACCATTATCTGGAGATCCAGGTCGTGCCCCGCGACGGCATCCACGACGCGACGACGGCCCGGGCCTTCGGGATCACCGGGCCCGGGCAGGTGCTCGTGATGCTGCACTGCGGGTCGCGCGGCTTCGGCCACCAGGTGGGCACCGACTATCTGCGGCGCTTCGACCAGGCGATGGCAACATACGGGATCACCGTGCGCGACCGGGAGCTGGCGTGCGCGCCGTTCCGGTCGCCGGAAGGCCAGGCGTACTTCGGCGCCATGACGGCGGCCGCGAACACGGCGTTCGCCAATCGCCAGCTCATCACGCACCGCGTGCGCGAGGTGATGGCGCGGGTCTTCGAACGGCCGGCGGAGGCGCTGGGACTCGAGGTCATCTACGACGTGTGCCACAACACCGCGAAGGTGGAGCGGCACCGGGTCGACGGTGAGATGCTCGAGCTGGTCGTCCATCGCAAGGGTGCCACGCGGAGCTTCGGCCCCGGGGCGCCCGACGTTCCCGCCGCCTATCGCAGTCTCGGCCAGCCGGTGATCATCGGCGGCTCGATGGAAACCGGCTCGGCGCTCCTCGTCGGCACCGCGCACGCGATGGCCGAGACGTTCGGCTCGACCGCCCACGGCGCCGGTCGGACGATGTCGCGCGCGCAAGCCAAGAAGCGCGTGCGGGGCGAGGACCTCGTCCGCGCCATGGGCGAGCGTGGCATCGTCGTACGCGCGGCGTCCGCCTCCGGCGTCGCGGAGGAAGCGGGCTTTGCCTACAAGAGTCTCGACGAGGTGGTGGACACCGTCCACCGGCTCGACATCTCCCGCAAGGTCGTCTCGCTACGGCCGATCGGGAACATCAAAGGATGAAGACCCATGCGACACCCGAAACGCTCGCTGACGCGCGCGATCCGAACGCGGCGCCCCCTGCACCCCGGCCGCGAGGCCGACGAGCTGGAGGCGCTCACGTGGCCTGAATCCCTGCGCGTCAGGGATTGCATGACGCGCGGAGTGGCGACCGTCCACGCCGATGCGCTCGCGCGCGGGGCGGCCGAGACGATGCGCACGCGGCGGATCCGGCATCTGCCGGTGACCGACCGCGATGGTCGTCTGGTCGGGATCATCACCGACCGCGACCTGCGCCAGGTCGTGTTCGATCCCCTCATTCAGGCGCGGGCGGGCGGGCTCGCCGAGGCGCTCGGCACCGTCACCGTGCGCGACCTCATGACGTGGGCGGTGGTCACCGTCCAGCCCGAGACGTTGCTCCGCGAAGCCGCGCGTCTCATGCACGAGCGCAAGGTCGGCGCGCTGCCCGTCGTCCGGGGCGGCAAGGTCGTCGGCATCCTCAGCGAGACCGACGTCCTGCGCGCGTTCGAGCAGGCGCTCGGCCAGGGACTCGCCCGGCCCCACCGCTGGGCACTGGCGTTCCGATGAGCGCCGGCCGGCGTGCCCGCTCACGGGGTCCCGCGCCCGCGGCGGTCTGGATCATGGCCGAGCCGGTGCGCACGTGGATGCGGCAGCCGGTGGTGACGATCGGCACGAAGACGCCGGTGCGCGAGGCGGCGGCGCTCATGCGAGGCCGGCGCATCCGCCATCTTCCCGTGGTCGACGAGGCGGGCCAGCTCGTGGGCATCGTGACCGACCGTGACCTGCGCCAGGTCGTGTTCGCCGCCGCCGTTCGCGATCGTCTGAGTGACGCCGCCGGCCGGTGCGGCGAGATCCCGGTCCAGGAGGTCATGACGTGGGGCGTCGTCAGCGTCGGACCCGCCACCGACCTGCGCGAGGCCGCCGCGGTCATGCGCGAACGCCGGCTCGGTGCTCTGCCAGTGGTCGAAGACGGGCGCGTCATCGGCATGCTGACCGAGAGCGACATGCTGGCCGCGCTGCGCGAGTTCCTGAGCAAGCGCGTCACGAGTCCGGCCGCCGCCGCCGGCAACCCCGGGTGCGAGTACGAGTTCGGGTTCGACGTCCCGCCGCCGGCCGATCCGTGGCGGGACGTGGGCGGTACCGAATAGATGGGGGGGCCCCGATATGGCCCCCCATACCCCCCCATCGCTCGGACGCGCCCCGGGAAACCCGGGGCGCGCCTCGACATCCCCAGTGCTCGGAGCGCCCCGGCGGGGCCGTGGCGCTCCTCGAATTCCCTCACACCCTCTGAGACGTCGCCCGGCACGCTGGCGCGGACGGGCGCTCGGCGTGCTGCTTCACCATGCGCCGGGCGCTGGCAAGGAGGAGACATGAGGCGTGGAGCGCGTCAGCTCCGCTCGCCGCTCGCGGCGCTGATCGCGGCGCGGGCGGCGTCGCGGAGCCTGACCATCTCTCGCCAGCCCTCGCCGGCTGCGCGCAGCGGCGGCGCGACGGCCACCGTGATCCTGCCGGGGCGTGGCCGCCACGTGTCGCCGGGCAGCACCTGCCGCGTCCCGCGGATCCCCACCGGGACGACGGGACAGCCGGTCTCGACGGCCGCCTTGAACGCGCCCAGGCGGAACGGCAGCAGCCCCGGCCGGTCCACGAACGTGCCTTCCGGGAACACGCACACCGATACGCCGCTCTCGAGCGTGGCGGCCACTTGCTTGGCGTCGACGACGCTGCGCGCGAAGTCGGCACGCTCGACGGCGAGGTGGCCGACCTTGCGCAGGATGGTGCCCACGATCGGCGTGGTCAGGAGCTCGCGCTTCGCCAGGAAGCGCAGATCGATCGGCAGCGCGGCGAGAAGAGCGACCACGTCGAGGTAGCTCGAATGATTCGGGACCAGGATCGCGGGGCCAGCGGGCAGATGCTCGAGCCCGTGCACCGCGGGGCCGTAGCCGGCCAGGCGCAGGACCGTCTTGCACCATCGCCGGACCACGGCGTCGGTTCTCCGACCCCGGGGGGCGAGCACGATCGCGATCCAGAGTGGCGGGACCGTCACGCCGAGCAGCAGGCCGGTCCAGACGAGGAAAACTCCGGCCCACACGGCGTGGCCCGCCGCGGCCACGACGAGCCGCGCATCGCCCGCGCGCAGCCGCGCCCATTGACGCCACGGCGAGCGCTGGTGCCGGGCGAGCGTCCCCGCCAGGTAGGCGCTCTTGGTGGCGCTGCGTCGCACCTTGCCGCTCGACGTCTTCAGTACCACGCCGGGCGGCGCGACGACGACGGTATCCGGTGGCAGCCCGAGCGCGTCGACGATGCGCTCGACCACCGCGGCGCGCAGACGTTCGCGGACCGCGGGCTCCGTGGCGCGTGACTCCGCAATCACCACGAGCCGTTCGGTGCCGAGGGCGGGATCGGCGACGCCGAACGCGGCCACGCAGCCACGCCGGATGCCCGGTACGCCGCCCACGACGTCCTCGATCTCCTGCGGATACAGGTTGCGGCCGGCCTTGATGATGAGGTCCTTGCTCCGGCCGGTGACGAACAGCTCGCCGTCCGCCCAGTAGCCGAGGTCGCCGGAGTCCATCCAGCCGGCGCGCACCGCCGCGTGCGTGAGCTCGGGCTTCCGGTGGTACCCCGCCGTCACGGACGGGCCGCGGAATTCGATGCGTCCTTCCGTCCGCTCGGCAAGGACTCGTCCCGCGGCGTCGACGATTCGGACGTCGTGGCCCGGCAACGGCCTGCCGCACGAGACGAACCTCAACGGCATCGGCGCGTCCTTCGGGGCGCTGGGGGCCTGCCGGCGCCGCTCGAACGCGTCGCGGTCGACGGTGTCGATGCGCGGCCCGCGCCCCGGCGGCGGCGTCGTCAAGCCGACCGAGGCTTCAGCCAGGCCATAGACGGGCGCCATCGCCTGCGGCCGGAAGCCCCAGCGCGCGAACCGGCGGGTGAAGCGCTCGATGGAGTCGGCGCTCACCGGCTCGGAGCCGTTCAGGGCCAGCCGCCACGCGGCGAGATCGACGCCCGCCATCTCGTCGTCCGTCACGCGCTTGACGCAGAGATCGAAGGCGAAGTTCGGCGCGGGCGACAGCGTGCCGCGGTGGGCGGCGAGGGTCGTGAGCCACCGCGCGGGCCGGCCGAGGAAGGCGAGTGGCGAGAGCAGCACCACGGGGATGCCGTGGTAGAGCGAGCCGAGCCAGGCGCCGATCAGGCCCATGTCGTGATAGAGCGGCAACCAGCTCACGCACACGTCGTCGGGACCGATGGCGAGCGCCTCGCCGAGGGCCCGGACGTTCGCGAGCAAGTTGGCGTGCGTCAGCACGACGCCCTTCGGATCGCCCGTGCTCCCCGAGGTGTACTGGATGAGCGCCACGAGATCGGCATCGGTCGGTGGTGCCGGCGGCGGCGCGGCGACGGCCATCAGCGTGTCCGCGGGGACGACGGCTTCGAGGCTCGGCACGCGCCGCCGTAGCAGCCGCGCCACGCCGGCCGCTTCGCGAAACGTCACGAGCAGCCGCGCCTCGGCGTTGCGCAGGATGCCGGCCTGGCGGCTCGCGTATTCCTCCAGACGCGACGCGCGGAACGGCGGATAGATCGGCACGGGCACCGCGCCCGCCAGCAAGATCCCGAAGAAGACGGCGAAGAAGGCCGGCTCGGTGCGGAGCATGATGGCGACGGTGTCGCCCGCCCGGATGTGCCGCGCGTGCAGCGCGGCGGCCACGGCGGCGGCGCGCGCCCACAGCACGCCGTACGTGATCGGCTCCTCGCTGCCGTCGTCATGGCGCAGCACGATGTGCACGCGCTCGGAGGCCCGCTCGGCGTGCCAGCCGAGCGCCTCGGTGAGCGTGCGGGCGGCGAGGGAAACGACGCCGCTACCGGCGGGCACGACCACCGATGGATGTGGCCGCTCGGTGACCGGAGAGGCGGCCATGACCGCATCGACCAGGTCATGGCAGCGCTCCGCCTCGGCAACGACGGCGTCGCCGACGCGCACCGCGAAGACTTGCTCGAGTCGCAGCGCCAGCTCGACGCGTTCCAGGCTCCCGAAGCCGAGATCCCGGTCCAGCGCATCACCCGGCGCGGCGGCGCCGCGCGCCGGTAGCGTTCCAAGCTCGCCCGCGAGCCGGCTGACCACGTCCAGCACGCGACGCTCGATCGCCTCGCGTTCGGTGGCGCGGGCGACGGCTGTGGTCACGGCGACCCTCGCGCGTCAGGCGGCGCCGTGGGGGCGCCGGGGGTTCGACGTCGCGTCACCGCGACGGATATCGCAGGAGGGCCGCGACGCCGCCGGCGCGTTCGAGGTGCGCGTGCGCGGTGACGCTCTCGACCTCGCCGCCGGTCGCGATGGCCCGGTGGACCATGGCCTCGCCGAGCTCGACGGGAGCGGTGGCCTTGCCGCACCAGCGGCACGGGCCGGTGGTGGGGCGCTGGAGCGCGCCGCATTCCGAGCAGACGGCGCCCGCCTCGTCGAACGTCGTGAGCAGATAGAGCCGGGCGACCGTTCCCCGGTTGACCGCCTCCACCGTCGCGTCGACGCCCTCCGCGGCTCGCCCGCCGCCTTCGGCCGTGACCATCACGTCGTCGAGCGTCGCCCCCTGTGCGCTCGCCGTTGCGTGCTGGACCAGATCGCGCGCCCGGCTCGCGAGGACGCTGGACGGCTCGTGATGCGCGCCCGCGACGTGGCCGACGATGCGGGCGTCGAGCGCGGGCGTCACGTGTTGCCTGAACACCGCCACGTTGCGGGCCTCACCGGCGAGGACGATGTCCCGCACGCCATAGTGCTCCACCATCTCGCCCAGCGTCGCCGCCACGGCGTCGAAGTGCCGGGCGCGATGCACCTGGATGTGCCGCTGGTAGCGGGACTGCAGCAGCAGACTCCACCCCCCGCGACGGTGATGGCCGACCACGTCGGGGGTCTCGAGCGCCACGTCGTCGCCGCTGCCTTGCTCGGTCAGCGCGACGAGCCGCGCGCGCTCACCGTCGACGAAGAGCACGACGGCGCGCGGCACCGCGGTCAGGGCCTCGATCATCGGTCTCAGACAGGGCGTGTCCCCGACGATGAAGCGGTCGGTGAACGGCACGGCGCACGGCATCGTTTCGCGCAGGCCGGCAGCTCCGCCCGCGAACAGGGCCACCCCGTGGGCGTCCGGGTGGATCTCCTGGCGGACGAGGCGCTCGCCCTGCCGCGTGACCCAGGCGAGGTCCGCGTCCAGCGAGCCGGCAGCCATCGCCGCCGCCTTGCGACGCTCGTTTTCGAGGAACACCCGGACGCGGTCTCGCTGGTGTTCGTCGGTCCAGCGCGTGTCGAGATAGACGCTGATCACGGGCTGCCGCGCCGGCGCCAGTCGCGCGAGTTCCGTTAGCTTGGCGATCACGTCGTTTGCCGTCGTCGGCGCCGCCGGCCGGCCGCTGTCCGAAGTGCTCACGGTGGTCCTCCTCTGGCGCACGGACCGACACGGGCCGAGTCCACGCTGCCTGCCGAGGACATAGCAAGCGGGAGACCGATGTTGCCCTCGGGCCGGCCCCTGCGCGATACCGCGCAATCCCGCGGGGTTGCGCGCTTCGGCCGAGGCCGGCAGCGCCGGGCCGCCGGGGCCGCCGCGCACCAGGTGAGGCCGCGGTGCCCCAGCCGCCCGTGGTGGAATCGCGCATGAGGACGTCGTCCAAGGGCGCGGACTCCGCGGACACGACTGGGGTAGGCGTGTCGCACGTGGGGCGGTGCTGACGCCACGAATCGTCTCGTCGGCGCATACGCCTGCCCCGCCCCACTGCCGATGGCGTGCGTCTCGCGGAACGACTCACGCCGCTCGATCGGTACGCCCGGCGTGGCACCGTCGATGCACGCTGGCGACCAGGTCGCCGGTGCGTATCTCCGCGGGCGGCATGAAAGGAGCACGATCACGATCGCGCGGGAGAGCGTCCAGCCACGATCGGTGCAAGCCCGTGTGCGGGGCGCCGTCGCCGACGCTTCCACGCTGCCCGGCATATTGTGGGCGCGCGTCGCCGCCACGCCGGAGCAGCGGGCGCAGCTCGTCAAGCGGGGCGGGATCTGGCGGACCCTCACGTGGACCGACGTGGGCGTCGCGGTACGCGCGGCGGGGGCTGGCCTCATCGCGCTCGGACGCCGGCCCGGCGAGGCCGTCGGCATTCTCGCCCGCACCCGCGCGGAGTGGGTGCAGGCGGATTTCGCCATCCTGTCCGCGGGGCTCGTGACGGTGCCCGTCTACACGAGCGCGACGGCGGCGCAGATCGCGTATGTCCTGGCCGATGCCGAGGTGCGCACGCTGTTCGTCGACGATGCCGAGCTCGCGGCGGTGGTCGCCACGGTGCGGCCACGGCTGCCGCGTCTCGAGCAGGTGATCACCTTCGACGGCGAGGAACCGGCGAGCTGGGCGGACCTGTGCGCGCGGGGCCGCGCCGCAGGCGCTTCTGGCGAGCGCGCCCTCAGCGAGCGGCTCGCCGCCGTGCGACCGGGCGACGTCGCGACGATCGTGTATACGTCCGGCACCACCGGTAAGCCCAAGGGCGTGGTCCAGACGCACGCCAACCACACCGCCATGCTGGCCGCGTTGGCGACGATGCCCGGCGTCGAGCCGGGCGACACGCACCTCATGTTCCTGCCCCTCGCGCATGCGTTCGCGCGCGTGGGGGCCTTCATCGGGGTCCACCGGGGGCTCGTGACGGCCTTCGCGGAGAGCGTCGATCATCTCGCCGCGAACCTGCGCGAAGTGAGGCCACACTTGATCTTCGGCGTCCCGCGCGTGTTCGAGAAAGCGCACGCGCGGATGACGGCGGCGGTGTCCGAGCGGCCGCGCGCCGCGCAGCGGCTGTTCGCGTGGGCCCTGCGCATCGGAATGGAGGTGACCGCGCGCCGCGGCGATGCCGTCCGGCTGCCGCTGCGGCTGCGTCTCGCGCACGCGGCCGCCGATGCGGCGGTGTTCGGGACGCTGCGCGCGGCGTTCGGTGGGCGGCTGCGCCTGGCCGTGTCGGGCGGCGCGCCGCTGGCGCCCGAGACGGCGCGTTTCTTCCACGCGATCGGCATTCCGGTCCTGGAGGGCTACGGCCTGACCGAGGCGTGCCCGGTGTTGACCTTCAACCGGCTCGACGCGTGGCGGCTCGGCTCGGTGGGCCGGCCGGTTCCGGGTATCGAGGTGCGCATCGCGGCCGACGGCGAGATCCTCGCGCGCGGCGCCAGCATCGCCCGGGGCTACCTGCGCAAGCCGCAGGCCACGGCGGAGACGTTCGACGCCGACGGCTGGCTGCACACCGGCGACGTCGGGCGCATCGACGCGGCCGGCTTCGTCTACATCACGGAGCGGAAGAAGGACCTCATCGTCACCGCGGGTGGCGAGAACGTCGCGCCGCAGCTCGTCGAGCGTGCGCTCAGAAGCGACGCGATCGTCAGTGAGGCCGTCGTCTACGGTGACCGCCGCCCGTACCTGGTGGCGCTGCTTGCGCTCGATGCGCAGGAGGCGGCGCGCGTCGCCGTCGCGCAGGGCGTCCAGGACCTCGCGCCGGCGACCCTCGCGCGTCATCCGTTTGTGCTCGATCGCGTGCGATCGGCGATCGACCGCGCGAACGCGACGCTGCCCCCCTTCGCCCGCATCCGACGGTTCGTCGTGGTGCCCGGCCCGCTCACCGAGGCCGCGGGCGAGCTGACGCCGACCCAGAAGGTGCGGCGCGCCGTGGTCGCGGCCAGGTACGCCGATCTGCTGCAGTCCTTGTACACGCCGACGCCGAACGCGACCGCCGGCCGCGCGGCCCGCGGCGGATGACTTCGACGGGGTCGAAGTCATCGAAATCTTGCCGATGCTGGTTGGTCCGGTCGTTGCTGATCACCGAGAGCAATCGGTGGAAGGAGTCAGGGATGCGGCACACGCCGGGCGATCCTGGACAATATCCGGTACACGAGACCG
>JBGPXN010000134.1:0-12558 GCA_041492755.1 Methylomirabilia bacterium
CCGTGTGCGCCGTGTTCGTGGCGGGGCAGGCGGTCCGCTTCGTCAAGCAATACGCCGACGCCGGCTTGAAGGCGCGGCTGCCCCTGATCGGCTCCGGCGTCATGATGGACGAGTCGGCGTTGCGCGGAATGGGCGACGAGGCCGTCGGCGTGGTCAGCTCACTGATCTGGAGCCCGACGCTGCCCAACCCGGCCAATCGCACGTTCATCAAGCTCGCCGAGGCGAAGCAGGGGCGCACGCCAGCCTACTTCGTCGCCGTCATGTACAGCGCCGGGCGGTGGATCGGCGAGGCGGCGCGGCTCGTGGACGGGCGCGTGGAGGACCGTGACCGGTTCCTGGCCGCCCTTCGTCGCTCCATGGAGTCGATCCAGGACCCGCGCGGGCCGATCAAGCTCGACGCCTTCAACAATCCCGATCAGAACGTCTACATCCTCAAGGTGGAGCGCGCCGGCGGGAAGCTGCAGAACACGGTGCTCCACACGTACCCGCTGGTGTCGCAGTTCTGGACGGACAAGCCCGACGACTTCTTGAAGCTCCCGCCCTATTCGCGGGACTACCGGCCCGTGAAGTAGATTCGAGCGCCCCGGGAAGTGCGATCGCGCGCCGTCCCTCGACGGCGCGCGGCAATGTCGCGTTTGTCCGGAGCCGAGACACCCGGGACGCGAATCAGGCTGCTGTCGTCGACCGAGCCAGGCTTTCGAGCAGGCGCCCGAAGCCCTCGATCGCCGGCGTGAGCCCGAGCTTCCGGTACGCCATCCAGATGCTCGCCTGATTCGAGGTGACGACCGGCTTGCCGGTCCGCCGCTCGATCTCGGCGACGGCCTCGAGCGAGCGCCACGCCGTGCACGAGCACAGCAGCGCGTCCGCGTCCGCCCGGCAGACGCGCGACGCGAAGGCCACGACGTCCTCTGGATCCTGATCGTTGATCCCCTGGTTGCCTGACCTGGCCGCGCGCGGCTCGCCCTCGAGATTCAAGATCTCGAAGCCGAGCGCCTCCAGATACCCGCGTAGCTTCTGGTTGTTCCAGTCGGGATACGGGGTCGCAACCGACAGCCGCTTGGCCCCGAAGAAGCGGAGCGCCTCCACCACCGACGGGCTGGTGGCCACGGCCGGAACGCCGGCCACCCGCTGGATGGTGTCGATCATCTCGCGGTCCCAGCCGGGTCCGCGATAGAAGCTGCCCGTGGTGCAGCCGTAGGCGACGACGTCGACTCTCGCGGTGGCCAGGTAGCGCGCGCCGGCCTCGATCTCGCCGTTCATCCGCTCCATGCCCGCCGCGCCCTCGGCGTCGTTCGTCAGCCAGAGGCGCTGGCCGTGGATGGTGACGTCCCGCGGGGCCACCAGCTGAAAATCCGCCTCGAACGTCGTGTTCGTCGACGGCACCATGACGCCGATACGCTTGCGCAGTCCCATGTCGTCACTTCCCCTTGAGCTTCACGTCCTCGTACGGCGCCGAGAACGCGTAGCCCGCGATGAGCCCCAGCCCCGACTCTTCCACGCGCCGGCCCACACCGCTGACGAACGCCAGCTCGTAGATCGGCGCGAACATCGCCCGCTCGTGGACCATCTGCTGGATGCGATGCAGGGTTGCCTCTCGCTTCGCTCGATCCAGCATCGTTGCTTGCTGGTGCAGGAGATCGTCGATGTCCGGATAGCCGCCGTACGCGAACGTGCCGCTCGACGCGGCGTACGACTCCAGGCGCATCGCGGCGTTGCCGAAGCCGCCACCGATGATCTGGACGAGGCTCTTGAGCTTTTTCTCGGCCACGCTCTTGTTGAAGGCGGCCCGTTCCAGCGGACGCAGCTTGGCGCGAATGCCGACGGCCTGGAGGTAGCCGATCATCGCCTCGGCGGCGTCGGCCGAGGTCATGTCGCAGAAGTAGTCACCGGCGTCGAAGCCGTTCGGGTAACCGGCTTCGGCGAGCGCCCGCTTCGCGCCGGTCACGTCGTAGCGGGGCGCCGGTGGTGGCCAATAGAACTCCGCGAACGTCGGGACGATGCTCCCGGTGATCCTCGACAGCCCGAACGTCCGGGCCTCGTTGATGGCCTGACGGTCGATCGCGAGGTTGGTGGCCCGGCGCACGCGCTTGTCGTGCCAGGGCGATTTCGGATCCCACTGCTCGGTGAAGGTGAGCCAGTGGACCGACGGGTACACGGGTTTCAGGGAGAACCCCGGCATCCGCCGCACCTCTTCGGCCAGCTCGCCGATCATCGAGAACACGAGGTCCACTTCGCCGCGCTTGAGCGCAGCCAGGCGCGTGGAGGGGTCGGGGATCACGCGGAAGACCAGCCGCTTGACGTGCGGCGTCTTCCGCCAGTAGCCGTCGAACGCTTCGAGGACCAGCTCGACACCGGGAGTGAAGGAAACGAAACGATAGGGCCCCGCACCGATCGGCGATTTCTTGAAGCCCTCGTCGCCGACCTTGTCGATGTACTTCTTCGGGACGATCCAGCCGGCGCCGCTCGCGATGGTGCCGTAGATGACCATGAAGTCCGGCCACGGCTGCTTGAGCCGGAAGCGCACCCGTCCCGGATCGGGCGTCTCGACGGCGGCGACCCGCTCTTTGAGCGGCCTTCCGTAGATGCCGCGATAGCGCTCGAAGGAGAACTTGACGTCTTCCGCGGTCACCGCATCCCCGTTGTGGAACTTGACGCCCTTGCGCAGGACGAAGTCGTAAGCGAGGCCGTCGGGCGAGACGGTCCACGATTCGGCCAGGGCCGGCGCCATGCTCTTTCCCGGCATCGGCTTCACGAGGGCGTCGTGGATCCCGTAGAGCACCATGAACGACGTCAGAATGATCGTCTCCGCGGGGTCGAAGTACGCGGGGACGAGCGTGGTGTGCACGCCCCACGTGATCTGTCCCTCCGGGGCGGCACCCGCGGGGGCGGCGGCGAGTACGACGAGCGCAACGAGAATCGACGCGAGAAGTCTCATGGGCGTCCCCCTGTGACGAAAGCGCGAGTCCGATTCTACCGTGACCCCATAACTCCGCTCTAAGGAGTGCCGAGACCGGCCGGGCGGCGATGAAAAACGCGGGGAGACCTGCGTGGGGGTGACGGCGCGAGCCGCGGAGGCACCGCGCGCGGCGCACCGGCGGCTACCGGGTGGGCGCGGGCGCCTGACCGAGGGCCTGGCGGGTGGCCAGAAGACGCTGCCGAGCGAGGACCAACTCTCCGATTCGTTCGTGGCTCGCGGAGAGGTGGGCGATGAGCTGGCTCTGGTGGACCGCGAGGCGCGCCGGCACGGTGAAGATCTCGAAGCGCAGCCGCTTGGGCCGGGCTCGCCGCAAGCGCTCCGGCAGGGCGCAGCGCTTGAGCAGGGTCAGGAGGTTGTAGGTGATCGCGTTAATGCGGAACCACGCCGCGTTCGCGCCGAACCGCTGGCTGGGCAGCACCCCGGCCCCCAGCTCGTCCTTCAGGCTCCGGTGCACGTGCTCGATGGTGCCGGCCTTCTCCCAGTGCCAGCGCACGAGATCCGGCGCGCTCATCTCGTCCCCGCGGGGGGCGGCGGCCTCCTCCGGCGCCGGACGATTGGTCACCACCGCCAAATACTTCGGGCCGCGCTCCGCGAAGAGCTCCGGCTGCAGCGGGGTGATCCGCATCCCGACATAGCGCAGCGGCGTGGCGGTCTTGGGCCAGTCGCCCGGCGTGAACTCCACCTCCGCCACGTGTACGACCTCGTGCTCCCGGGCCGCGAGCTCGCTCCACGTCGCGGGCGGGACCGCCACGCACAGCGCCCGCAGCTCGGGGCTCATGTCCGCGCTGATCGAAAAGGTGATCTGTTCCTTCACCAAGTACTTCAGCAACGGCTCGTAGTAGTCCGCGGAGTCGCCCCGGAAGTAGCGCTTCTCCACCCAGGCCGGCAGGGCCGCGAAGGCGCGCTGTACCGACGTGAGCGGATCCTTGTTGCCCGGAACGTTGCCGTCTCGGAACTCGTCGCCGACGATCAGATCCTCCTCGACCCAGACCGCCACCAACGGCTGATACCCGCGGGTCCCCTCGTACGCGACCAGCGCGTCGCGCTTGTGCGCCTCGATGATGGTCCCATCGTGGTCGATCGTGGCCGTCGTCGTCTGCCGCGAGGCCGCGCGCGCCACCAGTGCGCGATTGACCTCGAAGAGCCCCACCAGCGGCGCGGTCTCGGGCGGCACCCAGGACTTCTCATCCGCCGGTCGCTGCGCCCAGACCGCCGGATCATCGAAGGCGCGCAAGAAGGCCAGCAGGGCGTCCGGCGACGGGAGCTCCCGATCCAACAGCCGCCCGAGCCCCTGGTCCTCCGCGAGGATCCGGATGTCCTCGATCCGGTCGCCGCCACTGGCCACCAGGAGGATCAGGGCTTCCAGCTTCTCCGTCTCGGCGAAGCCCCGCTGGCGCTTCGCCACGATCAGCTGCGCCTCGACCACCTCCTCCAACCGGACGGCGCGCATCGCTTCCACGACCAGCGGCAACCCCGCGTGCGCCGTGACCTCCTCCCCGTTGCCGTGGCGGATCACGAACGGCAGGATACCTTGCCGCGGCGCCCGGGGCCGCGGGCTCCCGGCGTCCGTCACGGCCGTCTCTTGCGCGCGCGCTGCCGCTCGCGCACCTGACGCCGAAGCTCGGCGACCTCACAGGCGGTCAGTTCGTTGACGATCTTCCACAGCCGGTTGTACGCGGCAATGGCCTTCTGGACCCGCTCCTCATCCTCGCCCCGAAGGTGCACGCCCCGCGTGCGCCCGGCTAAGAACACGGTGAGGAACTTGCCGGTGTGACGCGCTTTGGGGTCCTTCGCGCATGCGCAACTCGGGCGACCGCACCGGCGCCGCCGTTCGTAGATGGAGCCGCGCATCAGGGGCTCCACACTCAGCGCGCGCAGCTGCTGGCGGAGATCGTGGCGGCGGCGCTCGATCTCGTGCCGCTCGGAGGGCATACTGGATCTTATACAACAAACCAGATTTATCGCCCAGCAAAACATCGCCTCCCGGGCGAATCGGCCTACCTCGGGGGGACCGGCCTTAGAGCGGAGTTATGGTGACCTCCCGGCTCTTGACAGGGCGTGGACCATGTTCCAACGTGAGGTGCGCGTCGGGGATCTGAAATGACAGCGCGATGCCTCAACCGGCTCACGATATCTCACGCTGCAGCGCGTCGATTCAGAGGCGTCGTCGTCGAGTGTCCAACTCAGGACGTGCTTGGAACTCGGATCTCAGTGCTGTCGCGCCGCGGAATTTCAGGAACAGGTACGAGGTGAAAGTGCCGGCAAGTCGGGTTTGACCGCAGTGAAGCTGGAGACGGTGTAACGGTCTTATGAAGACGCTTTTCGTTGTTGCACTGCTTAACGTCAAGCTACACGGTAGCTTCGGGCGCGGGCTTCGTCTATCGGAGACGCAATTTCTGACGAACGAGGCCTTACGGGCTGCTGCTTTGCTCTCCGCTGATTTCGAGCGGATCGCTGGGAGTCTTGAAACTGACGCGATTCGGAAGGCTCCCGGGGTCATATACGAAGTAACCGAACACGATACCGCTGCGTTTAACGACGACGAGGCACGGCGATTTCTGAATCAACGACTCGCTCTGGTACAGCTTTTCCTCATGGCGCTATGGCTGGTGAAGGATAATGCGGTGAACGTCGAGTTGGGCTTCTTGGAGCATCCCTATCGTGACCCGATTCGCATCTCCGTCTCGAGTAACTCACGTGCGATACGCTTCAGCGACGCAGCGGACGAATTTCCTGTATACGAGTTCCTGGAGCAGGAGCTCAGGGACGCGCGCGACATTTATGTCGCTCTGTTCGAGAAAAACGCGCTCCAGATTGATCTAGCTCTGAGCACGCGAACTGTCTCACCGGAGAGCACGCGCTTTGATAGGGTTTTGTACTTCGCGCAGGGCGCGCGCGGTGCGTCCGATCTTGGCATGAAGGTCGCGACCTATGTCACTTGTTTCGAGTCCCTCTTTTCTACAGAAACGAGCGAGCTTGCCCATAAGCTTGCTGAGCGGGTCGCATTTTTTTGTGGAGATACCCCGGCTACTAGGTTCGAAGTCTTCAAGACAGTCAAGGTGGCGTACACGATCAGGTCAAGAACCGTTCACGGCGACAAACTTCCCGCTAAGCTCGCGGCGCAGGCCAAGCCAACGGCGCAGCAATGCGATGCACTACTTCGAAGTGCTCTGAATAAGATTCTTACCGCTCCGGGGATGTACGAGGTATTTGTGGGCTCGCCCGACAAACTTGAGAACTATCTAACACGGCTCGTTTTTGGAGTTGGGGATGGTTGTCTCGGTGCCTAGGTGTTGAAGCGCCGATCGCCCGCTCGTCGCCGCCGCGCGGTTCGTATAATATGGGCGCTCCGAACTTGGTGTGGAGATGAAAAGTGAGCTTGCGTGACACCATCGCCCGCCTCGAAAAGCAAGGCGACCTCGTGCGCGTGCGCCGGGAGGTCGATCGCAAGTTCGAGCTGGCCGCCGTCGCCAAGAAGCTGGACGGTGGGCCCGCCGTGCTGTTCGAGAACGTGCGCGGCGCGTCGATGCCGGTGGTGATCGGCACCGACGGCACCAAGGACCGCGTCGCCCAGAACCTCGGCATCAAGGCCGTCGATCTCATCGGGCACTTCGCGCGCGCCATCGGCTCGCCGATCCCGTGGACGAAGGCCGACGACGGGCCGGTGCGGGCGCGCCGCTTGAAGCCGCCCTTCGACGTCGGCAGCGTCCTCTCCGTCCCGCACCACTACGAGAAGGAGCCCGCGCCGTTCATCACGGGCGGCATGGTGGTCGCGCGCGATCCGGACTCCGGTGTGCTGAACGCGTCGTACAACCGGATGCAGGTGAAGACCGGCACGCGCTGCGGGATATACATCCAGCCGCGCCATCTGCTGCAGATCCACGCCAAGAACGCCGCCCAGGGCCGGCCCACCGAGGTCGCCGTGATCTTCGGCATGGACACGGCGGTGCGGCTGTCGTCGGCCACCTGGGGCTCGAACATCCCGCTCGAGCTCGACGAGTTCGCCATCGCGGGCGGTTTGCGCGGCCGCGCCGTGGAGATGGTGCCTTGCGAGACCGTGGACCTGCGCGTGCCGGCCGACGCCGAGATCGTGATGGAAGGCCGCGTGCTGCCCGACGCGCTCGAGCCCGAGGGGCCGATGGCGGAGTTCACCGGCGTCTACGGCAGCACCGAGGCCAAGCACGTGTTCGAGGCGACGGCCCTGATGATGCGCGAGGACGCCATCTACCAGGACATCGTGCCGTTCGGCACCGAGCATCTGCTCATGCTCGGGCTGCCCTACGAGGGTGTGCTGTTCCGCTACGTGAAGGCGCAGGTGCCGGGCCTGGTCGACGTCCACCTCACCCCCGGCGGCTGCGGCAAGTTCCTCGCCGTGCTCCAGCTCGACAAGCGGCACGACGGCGACGCCAAGAACGCGATCCTGGGCGCCTTCGGCGCCATCCGCGACATCAAGATCGTCATGGCCGTCGATCCCGACGTCGACATCGGCAACCCGCGCGAGCTGCAGTTCGCGCTGGCCACGCGGGTGCAGGGCGATCGCGACATCTTCATGATTCCCGGCGCCAAGGGCAACGAGCTCGACCCGATCCAGGACGTCTACGGCTACATCACGAAGATCGGGATCGACGCCACCAAGCCGCTGGCCCGCGCCGAGCGCTTCGAGCTGGCGAAGATCCCGGGATACGACGCGATCGACCTCCGCGACTACCTTGGCTGACGGCTCGCTCCGGGCCGTCGGCCACTCCGTCGAGCGCAAGGACGGGCGTGCCAAAGTCACCGGCCGCGCCCAGTACCTGGAAGACCTGGTCACCGATGCCGAGGGCGCGGGCGCCGCGCTGGATGCCGTCTCCGATCTGCACGGCTCCGCCGAATACAAGCGCCACCTCACCGGCGTCTTCGTGAAACGCGCCCTCGCGAGCGCCGCCCGACCCGCATCGCCGCCCGCCGCGCGAGTGCGTCGGACGTCCACCGGCGGAAACGGCCGCCTCCGCCCCACGGGTGACGATGCCTCGGCGCGCCCGAGCACGGAGCTTCGGCCGCGCGCCGCTCTGACCGTCGCGACACCCGCGCATGGGGGCACGACGGACCGGAGGCAGGCCGTGGAGACGACGCTCAATGGCGAGCGCGTGACGTTGCGCGTGCATCCCGAGGAGCTGCTGCTCGACGTCCTCCGCGAGCAGTGTCGGCTGACCGGGAGCAAGCGCTCCTGCGACGTGCAGGTGTGCGGCGCTTGCACCGTGCTGCTCGACGGCTTACCGGTGAGCGCGTGCTCCGTGCTGGCCGTCGAGGCGGCCGGCCGCGAGGTCCTCACCATCGAAGGCCTCGCCGACGGCGAGCGGCTCCATCCGGTGCAGGAGGCCTTCCTCGCCGAGAGCGCGTTCCAGTGCGGCTACTGCACGTCGGGAATGATCCTGGCGGTCACGACGCTCCTGGACGACCTGCCCGATGCGACTCCGGACGAGACGCGTGAATACCTTCGCGGCAACATCTGTCGGTGCACGGGCTACGTGAGCATCCTGGCCGCCGTCGTCACCGCCCAGCGAATGATGACACGCGGCTGAGTACATGGGGGGCTCAGCCGGGCGGCCGGCGCGCGCGAAGGTCCGGCGTGGCCGCCTCGTACGCGTCGGCGATCGCGAGCACGCCCGCTTCGTCCCACGCGCGGCCGACGATCTGGAGCGACAGCGGCAGCCCTTCGCCGGACGACCCCATGGGCACCGAGATGGCCGGACAGCCCGTGAGATTGTGCGGGGTCAGGAACGGACGATGTAGCCACGAGCACTCCATCTCCTTGCCGTTCACCCGGGCCATCAGGGTGGCGATGGGGGCCGCCGGCGCCGGAGTCGAGGGCAGCACGATCGCGTCCACCTGCTGGAACAGAGTCGCCACGTCGCGCCGGAGGATCTCCCGCTCCCGCAGCCCGCGGACATAGTCGTCGAGCTGCACCGTGAGCGCCCGCTCGAAGCGGGCCCGGACGTCGGCGCCGTACCCATCGGGGTTCGTCGTGTAGAGCGGCCGGTGGAACTCCACGAACTCCGCGGACAGGATCGCGGTCATGGCGCGCTCGATGCGCGCGTAGTGGGGGAACGGCACCGTCTCGATGCGGGCCCCGAGGTCGCGCAGGGTCCCGACGGCGCGGTCGAACGCTCGGGCCACCTCGGCGTCCACCTCGGCGTGATTGGAGAAGTCCGGGCAGAGGCCGAGGCGCGTGCCGCGAATTCCCACCCCGAGCTTCGCCGTGAAGTCCGGAACCGGCACGTCGCGCGACATCGCATCGCGCGCGTCGTAGCCCGCGATCGCCTGCAGCATCAGCGCGGCGTCCCGCGCGGTGCGCGTCAACGGTCCCACGTGATCGAAGGTGGGGACGTTCGGGCACACGCCGACGAGGCTGACCCGGCCGTGGGTCGGCTTCAGGCCGACGACACCGCAGCAGGCTGCCGGGTTTCGGATGGAGCCGCCGGTGTCGGAGCCGAGGGCCGCCGGGCACAAGCCCGCGGCCACGGCGGCGGCGGAGCCTCCGCTGGAGCCGCCGGCGATCCGATCCAGGCTCCACGGATTCCGGGTCGTTCCGTAG
Source organism: Methylomirabilia bacterium (assembly GCA_041492755.1). Lineage (GTDB taxonomy): Bacteria > Methylomirabilota > Methylomirabilia > Rokubacteriales > CSP1-6 > JBGPXN01. The sequence goes on from JBGPXN010000134.1 coordinate 9,552, forward strand.
TGCGGGTTCACCGTCGTCGCCGCCGCGGCGAACTCGTGCGTGTGGCACTTTCCCAGCAGCACGGCGCCGGCCCGCTTCAGCCGCGCCACGGACTCGGCGTCCTCGGCCGGCACGTGCGCGCGAAAGAAGCTCGATCCGTAAGTGGTGCGAACGCCGGCGGTGTCGAAGATGTCCTTGGCGCCCCACGGGATGCCGTGCAGCGGAGGGCGATAGCGCCCCGCGGTGATCTCGGCTTCGGCGACCCTGGCGTCGGCCCTGGCCGCCTCGGCGGTGACCTCGAGGAAGGCGAACAACCGCGGATTCACGGCGTCGATGCGGGCGAGGTGCGCCTCCACCACCTCGACCGGCGACACCTCACGCCGGCGGATCCGATCGGCGAGCTCGGAGAGGGTCGAGAAGCACAGGGTGTCGTCGTCCATGGCGCGAGGGATAGCACACCACCGGACTGGCGGCAATCGGGTGGGACTCGACGCGGCCCGCCGCCGTGATGGCGCGGGCCGCGTCGCACTTCGGTTGCGTGGCGGCTAGATTCGGGCTTCGGCGCCGGCGGGCTGGGTGGCCTGGAGCCGGCTCGAGATGTCGTTGATCGGCCGCTGCAGCGCGGTCAGGTGCTCGACCATCGTGTGGAAGTTGTCGGCGAACCGCGCCCGCTCGGCGCGGTGGAAGTCGACGTCGGCCCGCAGCTCGGTGATTTCTCGGCGAACGTCCGCGATCTCGATCTTCAGCCGCTCGTTGTCCTGCTCGACGGACTCCAGGCGCGCGCGCACCCGGTCGCGATCGTCGAGGTAAGCGGGAATCATGCGACCGACCAGGTACTGGCTCTCCTCGAGCCATCGGTCGACACGCTGGCGATCTTCGAGACCCTCGATCCCTTCCATGGTCTTTCGTCCCCTCTTGCCGGCCGGTTCACTGAGGGTCGACCCTCTCGCCAGTCTGCCGTCGGTCAGCCGGATGACCGCAACGCCGGACGAGAGGACGTTCGTGGTGCGCGACAGGCGGCGCTCGACCCCCGGAAGGCCCGTGAATCCGTCCGGGGAGTCGGCGCGTCGGCGGCGCTCGAGGATGACGCGCGTGCCGGCGTCACCTTCGAATCGCGCCCCGAGATAGCGGTACAGTGGCTCGTCAGAGGGGGCGACGACGATGACGTACCGACAGGCCCGCTCGGTCTCGACCGGGTCCGCGAGCAGCGAGCCATCCCACATGTCGTAGCCGCGCTGACAATAGCAACGAGATATCGTCATGGCAAAGGAAATCGACGTCGCGCACGTCGTCGGGGCCGACAATCCCAGCGGCGACGGGGAAAACCCGAACGCGGTGACTCTCCGAAAGTGAGGAAGCGATGCCGGAATACGACGTGATCGTGGTCGGCGCCGGAAACGCCGCGCTCGCGGCGGCCGTCTCGGCCGTGGAACAGGGCGCGCGGCGAGTCGTCGCGCTGGAGAAGGCGCCACCGGAGCTGCGCGGCGGGAACACGCACTATAGTGGCGGTCTGTTCCGCTTTGCATTCGATCGCGCCGAGGATCTGCGCCCGCTGGTGCCCGATGCCGAGGAGCACATCCCCGGTTTCATGACGGGCGTGCTGCCGTATCCGAAGGCGCTGTTCCACGCCGATCTCACCCGGGTCACCGAGGGCCGCACCGATCCCGAGCTGGCCGAAATCCTGATCGGGCGGTCGTACGACACCATCCGCTGGGTCGCCGCCCAGGGCATCGTGATGGAGCCGGCGGTCTCGCTGTCCGGAATCAAGGTCGGCAACACCATCAAGTGGTCGCCGGGCGCGGTCATCCGCGCCCGTCAGGAAGGCGTGGGCCTCTCGCGGATGTGGTTCGAGAGCGCCGAGCGCCGCGGGGTCGAGGTGCGGTACGGGACCACGGCGAGCCGGCTGCTCCAGGACAAGAGCGGGCGCGTCATCGGCGTGATGGTCCGCCAGCCCGACGGCTTCGCCGAGCTCACCGCCAACGCCATCGTGCTCGGGTGCGGCGGCTTCGAGGCGAATCCCGAGTGGCGCGCGCGCTATCTCGGCCGGCCGTGGGACCACGCCAAGGTCCGGGGTACGCGCTACAACACCGGTGACGGGCTCCGCATGGCGCTCGAGGTCGGCGCGCTGCCGTACGGGCAGTGGACGGGCTGCCATTCGACGCCCATCGACGCCGGCGCGCCGCCGCACGGCGATCGCAAGCTCACCGACAAGACCAACCGGCTCTCGTATCCGTTCGGCGTGCTGGTGAACGCGCGCGGGCGGCGGTTCTTCGACGAGGGTGAGGACTTTCAGCTCTACACGTACGCCAAGCTCGGCGGCATCATCCTCAACGAGCCCGGCGGCATCGCCTGGCAGATCTTCGACCAGAAGGTCACGCATCTGCTGGAGGGCCGCTACAAGACCGGCCAGCCGTTCGTGGCCGACAGTCTCAAAGATCTGGTCGGCCTGCTCACGCTGGACCGCGCCGCGTGTCTGCGAACGCTGGAGGAATACAACGCCGCGGTCGAGAGCGGGCACTTCGATCCGACCACGCATGACGGCCTCGGTACGCCTGGCCTCGAGCCGGCAAAATCCAACTGGGCCCAGCGGCTCGACACGCCGCCGTTCGTGGCGTACCCCGTCACCGGCGGCATCACCTTCACCTTCGGCGGGGTCAAGGTGAACGATCGGGCGCAGGTCCTCGACACGCGCTGGGAGCCGATTTCCGGGTTGTACGCATGCGGCGAGATGGTGGGCGGGCTCTTCCACGTGAACTACCCCGGTGGCACCGGATTGATGTCGGGCGCGGTGTTCGGCCGGCTGGCCGGCGCCAGCGCCGGCGGGCAGTGACATGAAACCGACGACACGGCTGCGAGAGCTCATTGCCGGCGGCGACGTCGTCGTCGCCCCCGGCGTCTACGACGGCCTCTCCGCGCGGCTCGCGGCGCACGCCGGCTTTCCCGCGCTCTACGCGACCGGCGGCGGGATCGCGCGCAGCATGGGCTATCCGGACCTCGGCCTGCTGTCGCCGAGCGAGATCGTGGAGCG
>JBGPXN010000115.1:0-13782 GCA_041492755.1 Methylomirabilia bacterium
CCTGGTTCAACCGTGGACATCGGGACCTCCTCGGCCGGGCGCACGCAAAAGTTCGCCTCCCCTGCCCAGCGGCGGGGAGGCGCTCGAAAGCGAAATTACACTAACGCGGCGCAGGGTTAGCGTCAAGGAAGAGCCGCCTCCCCGCGCGCGGAGTGGTACGCTCGCGCGTATGCTCCGCGATCTCGGCGACGGCCTCGTCCTGCGTGGCGGCCGGCCCGCCGACGTCGAGCCGCTCGCCGCCTTCTACGCCGACTTCCTGCGCTTCCAGGACCAGCCCGAGCCCGAGCCCCGCTTCGTGATCTGGGCGCGCGATCTGCTGACGCGGCATCCCACGCTGGCGCCCGCCGATGCGCTCGTCGTCGAGGACACGCGGGCGGGCGCCACACCTCGTGCAGTTGCCCTGACTATGCGCGCACCTTTCGCCGCAAGAAGTCGGCGATGGCGCGGCCGATCTCGGCCGGCGAGTCCTCCTGGACGAAGTGGAGTCCGCGCACCGTGACCTCATCCTGGTTGGGCCACTGGCGGCAGAACTCGCGCTGCGCCCCGACCAGGATGGAGCCGGGATCGGCGTCGACGAAGAGCTTGGGCACGGGGCTGGCGGCGAGCCACGCCGCGTACGCGTCGACGATCGCCACCACGTCGGCCGGCTCGCCGTCGATCGGGATCTCGCGCGGCCACGTCAGGACGGGCCGCCGCGACTCGCCCGGCTCGTGGAAGGGCCGCCGGTACGCGGCCATCTCCTCGGCGCTCAGCGTGCGGAGGATGCTCGCGGGCAGGATGCGCTCGACGAAGGCGTTCTTCTCGAGCACGATCCCCTCGCCCGCCGGCGACCGCATGCCCTGGAAGATCGCCCGCGCGTTCTCCGGCCACTCCGCCCACGTGAGGGGACGCACGATCGCCTCCATGTAGACGAGCCCGGCCACCCGCTCCGGGTGCCGGCGCGCCCAGTGGAAGCCCAGCGCCGATCCCCAGTCGTGGACCACCAGGGTGACCTCGCGGGTGAGCCCGACGGCGTCGAACCACGCGTCGAGATACCGCGCGTGGTCCACGAACCGGTACGACCCGGCCGGCGCCTTGCCGCTCTCGCCCATGCCGATGAGATCGGGCGCCAGACACCGCGCCCGCGGCGACACGTGCGGGATGACGTTGCGCCAGAGATACGACGACGTCGGGTTCCCGTGTAGGAAGACGACGGGCGGGCCCGTCCCGACGTCGACGTACGCCATCTCGGAGTCCAGCGTCGTCGCGCGCTCTATCGTCGTTTGCTCAGGCGCCCCAGGGCTTGATGGCAGCCTTCAAAGCCTTGTACCCCTCGATGAAGCCGGGACGGGAGTTTCCGTAGACCTTGTCGAACGAGGCGAGCGCGGCATCCAGCCAGGCGCGCAGTTTCGTGTTCCGAGGGTTCGCGTCCAGATAGGCCTCGCGGATCAGGACGAAGTGGATGCGCGGGTCGTATGGCTTCTTGGTGCCACCCATGGACTCGTCGCCATCGAGAAGGCGCAGCAGCATGGCGTCGGCGGACCCAAGGGTTTGCTCGTGGATGGGCGGACCGGACACGCGGTGCATGACGGAGGTCATGTCTCGCCCGTTGCCCGTGGTGTATCCCATCTCGCCCCAGAGAGTGCTCATCTTGCCCTTGGCGCCGATGTGGTCGATGACCCGCTGTCCGAAGGCCCGGAGCGGGTCCGAAACGTCGGCGAGCAGATCGGTGAGGCGATCGCCGTCGAGATCGGTCGCCAGCACGATGCAATCACGCTTCTCGATCAGATCCCAAAGAAGCAGGCCGAAGTTCGTGTCGGAGATGTGCTGCTCGATCTGTCCGCCCCAGTTCTCCATGCCGGCCTTGAAGTCCTTCGGCAAGAGCGCGACGATCCGGTCGACGGCCTCCCTGTGCTCGACGTAGCCGTCCACCGCGTACTTGCGGCCGACCTTGAACTTCGTGCCCTGGAGCAGCCAGGAGTGGAGTCCCGCGTTGACGCCGTCCTCCATGGCCTGGGTGGGCTTCATGGCCACGCGTCCGAGCTTGCGCGTCTCGTGCACCATCTTGAGAAAGAGACGGTTCGCGTAGGCCATCTGGACGCCAGGCGTGTTCATCTCCGAGTGGACGTTGCCGGTCTTGGCGTCGACCTTGAAGTTTGCCCGGTCCTGAGAGTAGGGGAGACCCGGCATGCAACGGACGACCGTGATCGGCCCGTAGGGCCGGACGTTGCAGTACACGCCGGCCTGCGTGCGCAGCGGGGCATTGGCCGACTTCCCCATCACGACGACCCTGCCGCCCTTGCCATCGTTCACGTAGGCGTCGCCGGCCGTCGACCACTTGATGGAGGTGCACGGCATGTTCCCGAACCAGGCGAGCGACGCCAGCTTCGTGTCATGCCGGTATTGCGCCCACATCGGCACGGCGTAGAAGGGAAGTCCGAGAACGTCGATCGCGGCGATCGTCCCGAGCAGGGCAAACGCGTCCGTGAGCGAGTGGGCCACGGCGTTCACGGTGCCGTCGTGGCTTCCGCCCTTCCACACCACGGCGTCCGGGTAGCCCGTCGGCTTCACATCCGAGTCCTGGAACAGCCTGGACAACAGCCCGAACAGGTCGCCGCCCTTCTGCTCGGTTCGCGCGATGGCCATCAGATCGATCATTCTCGCAACCTCTCTTCGCTTGGATCTTCTGGGAGGACGCGGGCGCGGGATGCGGTCGCCGTGGAACTTCGGTCCAACGATGCTGCGCTCCAGCCCATCCGTAAAGTCCTGTGATCGTAGCATTTTCTTGGGACGCGCATTTGGAGTATCGAAGACTAGTACCGGCGCCGGGCCCACCTGCCGGCCTTCGTGTCCCGCCAGCCCTCGGCGGTCGTCCACTCGCGTCTGAGAACCCGGCTCATGTGTCTGGTGTCGGGAATCGAGGGGTCGAAGAATCCGCGCTAAGCTACCGTATCCGTCGCATGAAGGGAATCGTCTCCATCCCATGAACGGAATCGTCGCCTACGGCGCCCACGTCCCCTTCGCCCGGCTCGACCGGAAGCTGATCGGCCAGGCGCTCGGCGCCATCCACGCCGCGCTCGCGCTCCCCGTACCCTTCGTGAGGCCGCTCCAAACGGCCCATCTGCGGCGTTGGCTCCTCGCTCCTCGCTGCGGCGTACTCGGAGTACGCCTCACTCGTCGGCTCGTCGCCGCCTTGCATCTGGGCCGTTTTGAGCGGCCTGCTGGGCGCGGGGTGGGAACATCGGCGTGAAGCACTTTGACGTGGCGGTTGTCGGGGCCGGGATTCTCGGCGCGTGTGCTGCGTGGTATCTGACGCGCGCGGGGCGTTCCGTGGTTGTCCTCGATGCTGCCGAGCCCGGGTCCGGGACGAGTGCGAATTCGTTTGCGTGGATCAATGCGGTGCGGAAGGAGCCGGATGCGTATCACCGGCTCAATGCCGACGGCGTGGCGGCGTATGCGGCGTTGGCAACTGAGCTGCGCATCGACTTTGGCTATCGCACCGGTGGGTCGCTCGAGTGGACGGAAGACGCCGCCAGCGACGAGGAGCTGCGGGGGCGGGTGGCGCGGCTGGCCCATCGCGGGTACCCGGCGGAGCTGGTGACGCGCGAGGCGGCGCTGGCGCTCGAGCCGGGACTGGCGATCGGCGCGAATGCTCGTTCGATCGCGTTCTATGCCGGCGACGCGTGGGTGGACGCGCCGCGGCTGGTGCGGGTGTTGCTCGGCGACGCTGTGTCGCGCGGCGCCGAGGTACGCGGCGGAACGGCGGTGCGGTCCGTTCGTACGCGTGGGTCGCAGGTCGAAGGCGTGGTGACCGACACGGGTGAGGTCGTGGCCGACGCCGTCCTGTTCTGTGTCGGGCCCGCGACTGCCGCCGTGCTCGAGCCGCTCGGGATGAAGTTGCCGGTGAATCGCGTGCCCGGGCTGCTCGCGGTCACGACGGCGCCGGCGACGCCGCTCGGGCGCGTCGTGCATGCGCCGGGCATTCATCTGCGACCGGAGCCGGGTGGGGGATTGCGCCTCGGCGCTGATGACGTCGACAAGCTGATCACCGAGACGGCGGCGCCGCCGGAGCTGGGCGAGACGCTGCTCGAACGGGCGCGTCGCGTGTTCCCGCCGGCACGTGAAGCACGGCTCGCCGGCACGCGAATCGGCGTGCGGCCCATGCCGGGTGACGGGCACACGATCGCGGGACGGATCCCGAGCCTGGCCAACGGCTTCGTGGTCGTCACGCACAGCGCGGTGACGATGGGGCCGCTGCTTGGCCGGCTCATCGCCGCGGAGATCGTGGGACAGCCGCCCAGTCCTCAGCTCGCTCCGTTCCGTCCCGACCGCTTCTGATCCGCGGGGGCGCGCGCGCCCCGGTTCTGATCTCCGGAGCGTCGGGCCCCACCCCTTCCGATCGTCGGGTACTGCCCCTCACGGGTTCCGATCGTCCGAGCGTAGTCCCGCGCTCGACGCGCGGTTCCACCCATATCGGCCAGTGGTCCGTATACCCGGTCGACAATGAGAAGGATCAGCGAGCGCGCATGGCCGCGCGATCGCGAGACGGCCGGCTTTCTGGCCTCGCTCGCCTTCGTCTGTCTCGCCTCGGTGCGGGACGTGTACCTCGCGGGACTGTTCCAGCAGAGCAGCCCGCTGAGCGTGGCGCTCGTGGCGTTCGTGCTGTGCGCGGCCGTCTTCCTGCCGATCGCCGCCACCCGCAGCCCTCGCAGCCTGCGCTTGCTGCGCGAGCGTCCGCGCGAGCTGTTCTGGATCAACGCGACGTCGGGGCTCGCGTGGATCTCGTTCTTCTACGCGCTCCGGACCGCCGAGCCGCTGCTCGTGCAAGTCCTCTTCGCGGGCGTCGGACCGTTGTCGATTCTCGTCATCGACCGCTGGCTCCCCGGACTGACCCCGCCGGCGCGGATCGAGCGCCTCGAGCGGTGCATCCATGTCGGGTTGCTCGCCACCCTGGCGCTTGCCGCCGCCGTCGCACTGGGCGGCCTGTCCGGGGCCGGTCCACAGCCCCTGGGCACCAGGGCGCTGGGCGTCGCCCTGGCGACGGGCGCGGGGTTCTCGATCAGCGTGAACACCGTGCTCTGCCGCAAGCTCAACGACGTCGGGGTCGATCCCGTCGCCCTGGTTGCCGTGCGCTTCCTGGGGGCAATCGCCCTCGTGACGGCGCTGGCGCTGTTCTCCAGACACGACTTTGCGGGCCTCTTTTCGTGGAGGACGAGCGCCGTCGTGGTCGGCGTGTCGTCGCTGCTCGTCGTCTTTCCCATCTACGTCAACCAGGTCGGCATCTCGCTGGCGTCGCCGCTGACGGTTCGGGTGGTCATGGCCCTCACGCCCGTCCTGCTCTTCGGGCTCCAGCTCGTGGAGGGCCGGCTCTCGCCGTCGCCGTATTCACTCGCCAGCGCGCTGCTGTACGGCGTGGCGGCGATCGCGGCGGCAGTCACCCGACGCCGTGCCACTCGGGCCGCCATGGGTGTCTGAGGGAGCCCTCGATCCGCCATCGCGGCTTGCACCTGTCCCGTGCGCCACCGCAAGGTGGTCTTGCGGGGACCAACTCCGCGGGAATGCTCGCAGCGGTTTGGCTGCCCTGTGGACCGGGCGCGGCGGATGCTCTCGCCTGCCTGCGCGCCTATCCATTCCCGGGCAACGTGCGCGAGCTGGAGAACGAGATCGAGCGCGCGGTCACGCTGTGCGACGACGGCCAGCTCCTCGGGCTCGAGCATCTCTCGCCGCGCGTGCGCGAGGGTGGCGTCGTCTCACGGGCGCCCCAGACGCTGAACGCAGCGGTGGAAGAGCTCAAGCGGCGGATGATCGAGGACGCGATGCGCGAGTGCGGGTCGAAGACGCGCGCGGCCGAGCGGCTCGGGTTGACGCGGCAGAGCCTGCAGCAAATGCTGAGGCGGCGGCAATAGCTTGGTAGGCCATGCGGCAGATCACCACGTCGCCACGCTTCACCCGACGACGACCTTCTCCCGACGTGCCGTCGCCGGTATGCCTCGCCGGCCGTCCTTACGCCTGTCTTCGAGAATCAGGGCGATCGCGCCGGCGAGGCTCTTCAGAGCGGCCGCCTTTGTCTTGCCCTGACCATTGGCCCCAGGGATCTCCGGGCAGTACGCGATATACCAGCGTCGGTCCCGTTCCACCACGGCGGTGAACTCGTTCCTCATACTTTCTCCTGCCTTTGCCGCGCGTTAGTTAATCACCGCAAACCCTGCAACCTCGGACGGCCTGTCGCGGAGGCTGTCTCCCCTTGTAGTCGCCGTGAACCCCTGAAGTCACACTCATTTCGTCCGTCAGACGTGCCAGCGGCCAACGGCGTCAGGCTGATCAACGTGCGGAGGGAGCGAGGGCGCGGACCGCGTCGAGCACGCGCTGGCGCCGGCGCGCGGGTTCGGGCTCCGTCGTGGCGAGCTGCAGAAACGCGGTGTCGATGCCGGCGTCGAAGTAGCGCTGGATGCCGGCGCGGATGCCGGCGACGCTACCGCGCAGGATCAGCGCGCGCACCACGTCCAGCGGCACCGCCGCGACCGCGCCGCGACGGTCGCCGCGCTCCCACGCCTCCCACATCGGGCGCAGCGCCGGTCCGCGGCCGAGCCACTCCTGGAACGCGCGATAGACGGGCACGTTGAGGTACGCGGTGATGTGGCGGTGGACGGCGAGGTCGGACTCCGGCGACGGCGGGTCGATGTTGATCATGATGCGGATGGAGAACTCCAGCGCGGCCGGATCGCGCCCGGCCGCGCGTGCGGCCTCCCGCGCCACCGCGATCGATTTCGGCACGTCCTCCGCCGACAGCCAGTTGACGATGACGCCGTCCGCCACCTCGCCCGCCACCTTGAGCATGCCGGGACGGAGCGCGGCCACGTGGATCGGCACCGGCGCGCTCGGCGGGCGTGAGAGGCGGAAGCCGTCGACGGAGAACGTCTCGCCGTGGAACACCACGCGCTCACCGGCGAGCGCGCGCCGGAGGAACAGCGCGGTCTCGCGCACCCGCGTGGCCGGACGCTCGAACGCGCCGCCATTCCACGCCTCGACGATCACCTGCGATCCCGAGCCGATCCCCAGGCAGAAGCGCCCGGGCGCGACGTCGGCCAGCCCGGCGGCGCTCATGGCCAGCGTCGCCGGCCCGCGCGTGTAGACGTTCGCGATCGCGGTGCCCAACCTCAAGCTCGAGACCGCTCCGATCGTCGCCAGCGGCGAGAAGCAGTCGATGCCGTCGGCTTCGTACGACCAGGCGTCGGTGTAGCCGAGCCGCTCGGCCTCGCGCGCCACGTCGGGCAGCTCCGCGAGCGCGACGCCCTCCAGCGGCACGGACAGCGCCAAGCGCTGCGAGGCCATGCCCACGGCTCCGGTCAGCGCTACGCGATCAGGAGCGTGGCCAGACTCAGGAAGATCCCCATGCTGGCCACGTCGGTCGCGGTGGTCAGGAAGATGCTCGACGCCGTCGCCGGGTCCGCGCCCAGCTTTCGCAGCGTGAGCGGGATGAGTGCTCCCGCGATCCCGCTGATGATGCAGCTGGCGATCATCGTCACGAACACGATGGCGGCCAGGGTCATGGCGGAGGGGTGCTTTTGCATCGTCGCCACGAGGTACATGCCGAGACCAGCGGTGACGCCGACCAGCGCGCCGTTGAGCAGGCCGAGGAGCGCTTCCTTGAGCACGAGCGTGCGCTCTTTTCCGGGCGCGAGCTCGCCGAGCGTGAGGCCGCGGAGGGCCACGGCGAGGGCCTGGCATCCGGTGTTCCCGGACTGGCCGGCGAGGACCGGCAGGAACATCGCCAGGATGACGATGCGATCGACCGTGTCCTGGAAGACGCCGACCACCGCGGCGGCGATGAACGCGGTCAGGAGGTTGAGCTGCAGCCACGGGTGGCGGAACTTGAGGCTGCGCGGCCACGGGGTGGCCAGTCGCTCCTCCTTGTCGACGCCGACCATGCGACCGGGCTGCGCGCTGATCTCGTACGCTTGTTCCTGGAACATTGCCTGCCCGCGGATCTCGCCGATGAGCCGCCGCTCCGCGTCGCAGACAGGATAAACGGGAAAGTGCCGATTGAGGACGCGCTTCATGGCCTCGCGCAGCTCGAGGTCGGGGGTCAGATAGAACACGTCGGTGAGCATCACGTCCCGCAGCTTCGTCGCGCGATCGGACACCAGCAGCTCCCGCATCGTGACGACGCCTTCGAGCCGGCCGCCCGCGTCGGTCACGAAGCCGTACGTCACGAAGGCGTGTTTGACCAGCTCGCGCACTCTCTGGGCCGCTTCGGCGACCGTGATGTCCGCCGTGAAGACCGCGGTCGGCGGCTCGATCATCCGGCCGATGGTGCCCTCGGGATAGGCGTCCCTGTTCACTGTCTGTCGTGTGTCGGCCGGAGCGGCCGCTCCTCCGGTCATGCTTCGTCCTCCATGCTTCGTGGTCGAGATCGCATCTCGGTTCATGCGGGCGGGGCGCCGCCCCTCCGGACGGAGGAGGACGCGTGAGCGACGATTCAGTCGGGCAGCGACGCGGCCGCCGTCAGGTTGACGACCTGACGGCGGCGCGCGAACTGAGAGCTAGTAGCCCGAGGTGCCAACCCAGCCGGTCTCGGAGACGTCGACCATCACGCCGTCCGGGCCGTTGTACTTCACCTCGACGTTGCCGCCGTGGCGGCGGCCTTCGCCGACACCGAGGGCCTGGTTGACGTCGTGGCGGGGCTCGGAGCCCGCGGCTGCCAGTTTTTCGGCGATCTCCTCGAGGCTGTCGACCTGGAAGCCGATGTGATGGATGCCGCTCCAGCCCTTGCCGCGCTCCACGCCGGCCACCGCGTCGCTCTTGAAGTTGAGGATCGCCAGGTTGAGGTCGCCGTCGCTGAGGTAATAGCCCTTGGCGCCCGGGCCGTCGAGCTTGGCGATCTCCTTCATCCCGAACACGTCAATGTAGAACTTGGCGGTCGCGTCCACGTCCTGGGTCGAGAGAGCAATGTGCTTGATCTTGGCCATGGCGTCCTCTCCTGTGCGGTCGTGCTGGCTCCGTCCGTGCCTGGTTGACGTTACGCCAAAGAGGTCCCGAACGCCAGAATCTTGTAGAGTCGCGTCGACCCATGCCACGCATCGTCCCATTCCTCGCGCTCGGCGGCGCATTGCTGTCGGCGGGCGCCACGATCTTCATTCGGCAGGGCCTCCGCGGCAGCGATCCCTACACCGGGTTCTGGATCAACGTCGCCGTCGGCACGGCGGGCCTGTGGGTCGCGGTGTTGCTCACGGGCGGGATCGGCAAGGTGACCGCCGCCGGAATCGCGTTCTTCGTCCTCGCCGGCCTGATCGGGACCGTCGCCGGCCGGCTCTTGAGATTCGTCAGCATCGAGAAAGTCGGCGCGTCGATCTCCGCCGCGCTCATCAACCTGCATCCGCTCTTCTCCACTCTCCTCGCCATCCTCGTGCTCGGCGAGCGCGTCACCGCACCGATCCTGGTCGGCACGACGGTGATCGTGGTCGGCACGATCTTGCTTTCCGGCGGCGGCAGACGCATCGGGTTCCGGCCGTGGCAGCTCGCTCTGCCCATCCTGTCCGCCATGTGCTTCGGCATCGTCGCGGTGCTGCGAAAGCTCGGTCTCGGCGAGATGGGCGCGGTGACGGGCTCGGCGGTGAACGTGACGACCGCGCTCGTGGCCTTCACCGCCATGCTGCTGGCCTCGGGTCAGCGCGGGAGGCTCGGGTGCCGAGGCGTGAGCCTCGCGTGTTTCGTGGCCGCCGGTATCACCGAGAACGCCGCCGTGTTCCTGAACGTGGTGGCGCTGAGCATGGGCACGGTGAGCGTCGTGTCGCCGCTCTACGGGACGGCGCCGATCTTCGTCCTGTTCCTGTCGTTCGTCTTCCTGCGCGGCCTGGAGGCGCTCACCGGTCGGATCATCGCCGGCACGCTGCTGATCGTCGCCGGCGTGTGCCTGATCACTGCGCTCTCGGGGCGGTGACGAAGCGATCACGACGCCGCCGGTGATCCTCAGGCGCGGCGACGCGTCGGCCGCGGGCAGCGCGGCGCACAGCCGGCGCCGCCCCCGCCGAGCACGAGCACGTCGGTCTCGACGCGCTCGACGGGAACCGTCACGGGGCCAGGAGCGCGCGCAGCATCGCCCGGCCCCGGTCGGACGTCCAGGTCTTGTTCCCGAGCGCTTTCCCCACCATCCGGCCGTCGCGGGTCACGATGAACGACGTCGGCGTTGCCGTGACCCCGTACTGGGTCACCACCGCCCCGTCGGGATCGAGCAGCACGGTGGTCGTCGTCTTCTTCTCGCGCACCCACTTCGCCACGTCGTCACGGCTTTCCTGGATGTTGATGGCGAGAACGGACAGGCCCTGGTCCTTGTGCTCCCGGTACATCTGCTCGATGGTCGAGGGCAACTCCCTCGTGCAGTACGGTCACCAGGTGGCCCAGAAGTACAGGAGCGTCACCTTGCCCTTCTGGTCGGCGAGGGCGACGCGGCGACCGTCGAGGTCCTGCAGCGCGAACGGCTTCGCGGCCGGCCCGTCGAGCGGAATGATCTGCAGGTCGAACATCATGTCCTGCACGGGTCCGCTGGCGCCGGCGCCGGCACGCTGCGCCGCGGCCGGCGAGGCGATCATGAGCGACAGCGCGACGAGCAGACCGACGGCAGCGCGATAGGTCGTGCGAATGGATGGCTTCGTGGCACCCTCCTGGGTCGGCCCTGGGATCGTCACGGCTCGATCGTTCACGGCGTGCTGCGCTTCCGGCCCGGCGACGGCATCATGCGACCTTGACCCGCGGCCGTGGATCGAGCCGCACGCGCCCGATACTGCGCAGGTGATCCGCGACCACGTCCCATGCCGGCGGACCCGTCGCCTCGCCGATGCTCGCCCACCCGGTCGCCTTGTACCGCCGCGCCGGCTCCAGCGACCGGCCGCCGACGCGGACGTCGCGGATGCGCCGGCCGATCGGCTGGGCGGGCTCGATGGTGTACGTCAGCCCGCCGAGCCGCACCATGTCCCCACCCTGCCGGTAGTACGGATCGGGGTGGAACAGATTGTCGGCGACGTCTTCCATGACGTGCACGATCTCGGCGCCCGTCATCTCCCGCACCCAGGTGTTCGCATACGTCAGCGCGGTGTGGGCGTACACGTCCTCGAGCGTGATCTCCTGGCCGGGGACGATGGAGACGCCCCAGCGAAAGCCCGGCGAGAACGCCACCTCGGCGTCGGCGCGCTTGAGCAGCGCGTCCAGGATGAGCTCGTCGAACGTCCCGTTGAAGGTCCCGCGGCGATAGAGCAGCGATTCCGAGACGGCCAGCCGTTCCCCCAGCCGCGCCTCATGGGGCGTCCGCAGCTCACGAACGAGTCGCGCCATCTCGGCGTCCTCCGGCAGCGCGCTCGACAGCACCGGGAGCAGCCGATAGCGATGCGCGGCCACCCGCCGCTGGCGCACCTCGAGGTCCAGCCGGCTCAGGAACTTGCCGTGCGAGCCGGAGTTCACGATGAGGGTGCGGCCCACCACGAGCGGCGCGGGCAGCCCGTCGTGAGTATGGCCGCCCAGGATCACGTCGAGGCCGCTCACGCGACCGGCAAGCTTGACGTCGACGGCGACGCCGTTGTGGGAGAGCAGGACGACGAGGTCGACGCGGGCGTCGTCGCGCAGCTCGTTCACCAGCCGCTGGATCTGGTCTTCCTTGATCCCGAACGTGAGATCCGCCACGAATCGGCGAGGGTGGGCGATCGGCGTGTAGGGAAACGCCTGCCCGATGATCCCGATCTTCACGCCGCCGACGTCACGCACGGCCGTCGAGCGGAACACGGGATCGCCCCAGCCCGCCTCGGCGACGTTGTGGGCGAGAAAGTCGCCGCGGAAGAGCCCGCGCCCCGCGCGGTCGCCGAACAGCTCGCGGACGCGCTCGATGCCGTAGGTGAACTCCCAGTGGCCGGTGAAGACCTCGACCCCGAGCTGGTTCGTCGCGCGCAGCATGTCCTCGCCGCGGCTCCAGAGCGCGGTGGCCGAGCCCTGGAGCGCGTCGCCGCCGTCGAGCAGCAGTGTGCGCCCGGGCCGGTCGGCGCGCATGCGCTTCACCAGGGTGGCCAGGTGCGCGTAGCCGCCCATCCGGCCGTAGCGCGCCGCGAGCGCGGCGAAGTCGACGGACGTCTCTGCGTAGGCCTCCACCGAGGCCGGCACGATGCCGTAGGCGCGGAGAAACGCTTCACCGGCGAGGTACGGCGGCTTGCCGCGCTCGGCGCCGACACCGAGCAGCGTATCGGGCTCGCGGAAGTACACCGGCCGCAGGGTGGCGTGGGTGTCGGTGAGATGGAGCAGGGTGACGTTGCCGAGCGACTGGAACTCGAGCAACCGGTCAGGGGCGGCGGCGGCGCTGGCGAGCGCGTGCGGCGACAGGCCCATCCCCGCGCCGACCGCCGCCAGCTTCAGCAAATCCCGCCGCGTCACCTCCATCGATGACCGCGGGGAGCGAGCACGGATTCCGCCGGTGGCCGCATCTCAGTGCCGGATGCCGGGGACGCTCAGGGGCTTGCCATTGTCGAAGCTCGCGAGATAGAGCTCGAGCTCGGCGTACTCGATCGAGTCGGACGGCAGCATGTTCATCCCGAGCGGGGTCATGCACCACTGGAACCGCTTGCGCAGGTCCCACACCTCCGCCTGGCTGGTGCGCCAGGTCGGGAAGTGCCGGCTCAGCCCCGCCGTCGCGTCGCCGAGAAACCGGCCGCCCAGGAACCGGTTGGCGCCCTTCTCGGGGCTGTGGCAATCGGCGCACGAGTGGTTACGCTCCCCCACGCGGCGATGGAACGACGCCTGGCCGCGCGCCAGCGCCGCCCGCGCCTCGGCGCTGCGCACGTCGACGTTCATGGGCAACCCGTTGGACGCCATCTTGATGAGCAGCGTCATCTTGAGGTTGTCGTCGCTCTCCCCGGGGAGGGCGCGGCCGGTGGTGTCCGGCCCGTGCGCGCTCAGATAGTCCTCGATGCTCATCACCCGCCCGTACTGCGTCACCCACTTCGGATACCGCGTCGCCACCCGGCGCATCGACTTCTGCGGCCCACCTTCGTGACACTCCACGCACGACTTGCCCATCGGCCCCTTGGCGGCCCAGATGGCCTCCGCGTCCTCGGCCAGGAGCACCGCCGGGTTGTTGGTGGGATCCAGGTTGTCGCCGAAGCCGACCGGCTTCTTGCGGGTGAACGGATCACGCTCGGGATCCTTCTCCGGCGCGCGCGGTCCCTTGAGGGTCTGGAGATAGGCGACGATATCGACGATCTCCGGCGGCGTGAAGAGGGCCGTCGGGCCCCAGGGCGGCATCACGCTCTTGGGGAAGATGACGCGCGCGTCGGAGATCATCATGTAGAGGTACTCGTCCTTGAGCTGGCGATCGCCGACGGTCGAGAGATCGGTGCCGACGCTGCCGGCCGGCCACACGTCCTCACCCGGCACGAGGTGGCAACCCGTGCACGGCCCCTTGCTCCGCGAGAGGAACAGCGCGCGCCCCCGCTTGGGATCGCCCTTCGCGTCCTTCGGCATCTCCGCCTTCAGCACCGCGGGCTCGGGGCGCTGCTCGTCGTAGGCGTAGGTGCGGAACTTGCCGAAGTCCTTCGGCGTCCAGCCCTTGTACCGCACGGCTTGCCGCCGGCCGTCGGGCCGCGTGGTGACGTGACCGCGCGCCTCCGGAATGGCCCGGGTCGTCCATGGGACAACGCCCGCGTAGTCCGGCGGCGTGTCGGGAACCGTCGTCGCCGTGCCCATCCCATTGGTCGCGGCCGCGCAGCCCGCGACGACGAGGGCCAGGCCGAGCCAGCGCACCGCGCATGGGCGCATCATCGTCGATCC
>JBGPXN010000091.1:0-16943 GCA_041492755.1 Methylomirabilia bacterium
CACATCGGCTTCAGCTGGGATGCGCAGGGCTCGCCGTGGGGGCTAGTGGCCCTCGGCGGGGAGTTTTCGAGTCCGACGATGTGACCGTCGCGCCGGCTACCGCAGGGTCGTGTCGATCGCGTCGATCAGTCCGTACTCGAGCGCTTCCCGCGCATCGAGAAAACGTCCGCGTCGTGCGTCCTCGGCAATCTCCTCGACAGGACGGCCGGTAACCCACGCGAGCCGGGCATGGAGCCGCCAGAGCAGCTCCCGCTGCTGCTGACTGCGCGAGACGATCTGATCCGGGGTCCCGGAGAAGTGCGTCGTCGGCTGGCCGAGTCGGAACCGCGCGTGCGGGGCGGCAGAGCGATGGTCCGCCGCCGCCAGGACACCGAGCGCGCAACCACCGACCTGGCCCCGGCAATGTGCGCGTACCGTCGCGTGGAGGCCGTCGAGCGTATCGATGAGGACGAACGCAGCCTCCAGCGCGCCGTCGTGGCTATCGAGATGGAGATCGATGGGCTCGTCGCCGATGGTATCGAGCGTCATCAGCGCCGCCGCGGCCTCTCCCGCGATGGCGTCATCGAGCCAGCCGGTCACCAGCACGATCCGGCGCTCGAAGAGCTTCTCTTGCAGCCACCCCGAGAGCCGGCGCCGGTCGGGCGGCCCACCCGGGAAGTTACCCGGCCAGCCGATCATCCCGGGGCTCTTCACATCGCGAAGGTATATCCCGGACGATACGAGAGCAACGCACGTAGCGCCGCGCGACGCACGGTCAGCGGACGGCGGCGCCGGCGCCGTCGATTACCGCGTCGGGATCGATGGAGCAGTCGGGGCCAAGCAGCAGGAAAGGCTCGCGCTCTTGCTCCTGGGCCTCCGACCCGTCTTCACCCGGGGTGGTGACTGGCGGGCGGCCATCGGGCTCGAGCCCGCCGCGCGCCGGAAGGCGAGGGAAACCTATAACGTCAGCCTCGGGGGTCTCTGCGTCACCTGTCATCGCCAGGTGAACCGATTACGATTCGCGCGCGTGACCTCGAAACGAGGCTGCTGGCGAGGCGAGATCGGGAGGAGGACGACCATGGCCAAGGGCAAGCGGACCTGACGAAGCGTCCCCAAGACAACCAAGGGCGTGAAGATCAAAAACCTGCAGCCCAAGGCCGCCCAGCCCGTCAAGGGCGGTGCAACAATCATCGAATACGGCTTCTTAGCCAGTACGGCGCGGCCCATTAGAAAGTAGGTCACGGGGCATCAAGTAGACCTCGTGTCCAGACCTCTTCTGTCAACCCCCGACAGCCCCGCCCCCGGAGAGGTGGTCGACCGTCGCCACGTCCTCGGCGTGGCGGAGCGGATGGCTCAGCGGGAACACTTGCACGGCGATGCCGAGCCGGAGGCGCCGCGTCCGGCTGGCCAGCGCCGCGGCGATCACGAGCGGTGAGGAGAGCACCGAGCGCTTTCTCTGGAAGCGGAGCTCGCCGAGCCACACGGCGTCGAAGCCGAGTGCCTCGGCAGCGACCATCTGCGCCATCGCCTCGTCGAACGCCGCGGCCTCGCTCCATCCCTCCGGGCGCTCGAACTCGGTGAAGAGGCCGACGCGCCTGCGCGAGCTGCGGGGTCGGCTCACCGGCCCTCGACCGTGCCCGTGCGTGGGATCGCGGCGGCGAGGGTCCGGCCGTCCCGGCCCAACCACTCGCCGAACTCGTCGGCGTCCAGGTCGGCAATCGGGACTCTTCTCCATCACCGCGGTGCGTGGACGCTAAAGCGTCCACGAACCGCTGGCCGAGGCGGGCAGCTTCAGGCAGTAAGTAGAAGGCGTCGTCGCCGGGCCCGCCAGCGTGAGAGGACGCAGTGCTCGCGGGCTCTGTCTCTACTTCGTATCACCAATCTTTGGATTTCCAAGCATCACTTTGCCGCCTTTGATGTGGTCTGCCCCTTGCCTTGGTTCAATGTCTCGGAGCCCCTGCGAAGTCTTACGCTCGCTCTTGGCTTTCTTCGTGGTTTGCGCCTCCGTTGTTGGTGTTGAGGGACGGGATACGCATGGGGCGCATCGGATGCGCCCCAGCGCGCGCCCAATATTCATCACGCGGATGCCGTTGCCCTCGACGCTACACGGTATTGGCCCTGTCACCGTGAACCCGGACAGCCTGACGTGGGCCCCGTCGGTGATTCGCACGACGGCAACCACCGGCTTTCCGTTTCGGAGGTCCTCTCCGAAAGGCGTTATGGCGACTTGATGAGCGGGCCGACCGCCGTGCCGGCCTTCTTGACGAGGTTTCCGAGAAAGCCGCCCTTCACCGACTCGCCCAGGCGGATATCGAGATCCCGAATCCGGGCCTTCGAGCTCTTCTTCGAGCGGGCGCTCTTGCGCGGCGCGGGACGCTTCTTGGCCATGGTCATTCTCCTCGGGCGCTGTTCTCCGTCCGGCCCATCGGACACGCGGGCACGTTACGGACCGGCCGCGGCCAAATCAACCTGACTGCATTCCAATCGAGGACATCACGGTGGATGCGGCGCTCGACAACTTCTGGCCGATCCTGCCGAAGCCGCCCTTGGCTTGGGCCGCGTTCCCCGCGCGGGCCGGGAGATCCTTCACCCCACGCTTGCCGGAACCCGACTTGGCCTTGCCGCTGCTCTTCTTCGACTTCATGGTGTCCCCTCCTTGGGATCGGATGACGGGGCATCACTCGCATAGTGGGTGCCACGCGGGATTGTAAGCCATTTCGTGAGACCGGGACGGGCGGCTCGAGCGCCATGCCGGGCCAGTCGACTTCGCCATGGCGGCAGAGTGCCCGAGGTGGGGTCCCGGAGAAGTGCGTCGTTGGCTGGCCGAGTCGGAGCCGCGCGTGCGGGGCGGCAGAGTGATGGTCCGCAGCCACCAGGACACCGAGCCCGCAACCACCGACCTGGCCCCGGCAACGTGCGCGTACCGTCGCCTGGAGCCGTCGAGCGTATCGATGAGGACGAACGCAGCCTCCAGCGCGCCGTCGTGGCTATCGAGATGGAGCTCAATGGGCTCGTCGCCGATGGTATCGAGCGTCATCAGCGCCGCCGCGGCCTCTCCCGCGATGGCGTCGTCGAGCCAGCCGGTCACCAGCACGATCCGGCGCGCGAAGAGCTTCTCTTGCAGCCACGCCGAGAGCCGGCGCCGGTCGGGCGGCCCACCCGGGAAGTTACCCGGCCAGCCGATCATCCCGGCGCTCTTCATATCGCGAAGGTATATCCCGGACGATACGAGAGCAACGCACGTAGGCGCCGCGCGACACACGGTCAGCAGACGGGGCCAAACAGCAGGAAACGGCCGCCCATTTCCTCGATAGCCGAGCGCCCGCGCGCCTCGACCTCCGCCGGCGCCGGATTTCGAATGACCGGCTTGGCCGGCAGGCCACCGATGACCGCTCGCCCCGTCCGTCGCTGTGCTTCCAGGAGTGACGGGTTGCCCGCCACCGTGGCCCAACTCAGCGCCGCGAACGGATAGTCGACGAATTCGCCGAAGAGGACACTCTCGCCGCAGACGTGCAGCACGTTGAACGGCGCATCGCTCACGCCACCCAGGATCTCGAGGTCGTACGGCCGCTGGAATCGCCAGCACTCGTCGACGGTGGAGAGCGCAGCCGTCGCCATGTTGGTCGCGTAGAAGAGTCCGTCGGCGCCCGTCTCCACGGCCGCACGGCGTGATGATTCTGCGCGCGGGCGACGGTGTGAAGATGGTCGCACGGACCGTCGCGTCGTGGCGCCGCCGCAGACCGGTCCGGCGAGCCCCAGGATCACGCCGTCGGTCATCGCGGCCACGAGACTACGGCAGCATCCCGAGCCACGCTTCGATCTCTTGCGCCGTGCGCGGATTCACGACGAGTCCGAGGTGCGTCACGCCCGGCAGCACTCTCACCGTCGCCTTGGCATGGGGCGCGACCGTCGCCTCGTAGCGCTCGGCATAGAAGGACTCGTCACGGTCGCCGGCGAGGACAAGGAGCGGCCGGCGCATGGCGGCAAGGTCCCTCCCGAGATCGCGGCGCGGGTTGTACGACATCATCAGGCGATAGCTGTAGGCCAGCACCTGGCCGGGCGCGGCCTCGGAAGGCGAGACGTTGAAGCGGAGCACGAGCGCGTCCTGTCCGGAGGTGTCGCCCATCGCCGTCTTCGTTGCGATCTCGACGATCTTCGGCATGTCGGCCTTGGCCCACCCGCCGGAGTCCGGCTTCGACGTCGGCGCATCGGCCCCGAGGAACGGCGCGAGGAGGATGTAGCCGTCGACGGCCGGCACGCGGCCGCCGCCGGCAGCGCGGACCAGCAGTCCACCGCCCGCCGAGTGGCCGAGCACGACGATCCGCGCGGCGGGACGGTCGCGCCGGATGCGCCCCAGCACGTCGGCCAGGTCGTCCTCGAGCTGGCCGATGTAGTCGACGTCGCCCCGGCGCCCGCCGGACGCGCCGTGGCCCCGCAGGTCGAGGGCGTACACCGCCGCCTTTCCACGCCCGCTGAGAGACTGCGCCAGCGGGTGGTAGTAGCTTCCGTTCCCCGACGAGCCGTGGATCGCGACGAGGACGGTGGTCCCGGACGACTCGTAGACGCGGACGGCCAGCGGCGTGCCGTCGCGCGCCGTGATCGTCGTCGGCGCCGGAAGGCCGGTGTAGTCGACCTTCCGAAGATCGCTCCGGTCGTACACCGAGTCGCCGCGCGCGGCGCGAGTGGACACCACCTCGAGAGCGGCGAGGAGCAGGACGATCGTCGTAAGCGCGACCGCGATGAGTTTCATGGTGGTCTCCTTTGTCGACGAGGATGGCGCGCTATGCGAGGACGTCGGCGCCGGGAATCGTCCGAGAGGCATGAAGCGAGACCTGAAGGGTCCGCATCGGGTGACGAATGGCCGGGGGTTGCCGCCGATTGATCTCCAGGCCGGGACGTCGCTCCAGGTCTTCCGACGCGTGTCTGATCGACTCCCGCATGAATTTGATCGCAAGAAGCGGAGTGTTTCCTTTGCCGATCTCTGCGACGCTTGTATTGGCCACGTCACGACCAGCCTGGGGAGATGGAGGTCGTCACCCTGAGATCAGCGGTCGGGCCGATAGGATTTTCAGAGGCCCTGTCGCGCCGACCGCACCCACCACGTTTCTCGCTTGCCTCCCGGGCGAGGGCGAGAACCGCGTTCGGCGGCGGCCAAGTCAAGAGCCCGGGGCGTGGGATGGTCGTGCGATGACCGTCCGTGGTGCTCACAAACCCGGGAGCTGGCGAGAACCTGGCCCGCTTTCACGGGGAAGTCCTGCCGGGGCGGAGACGCTATGCCCCGCCCGCGGGCTTGTCAACGTCGCCCTGTCCCCGTGGAGCTCCTTCCCCGAGCGCGGCGAGACCCTTGACCAGCTCTGGCACGGTCGGGATTCCGCCGACTCCGCCCGTCGTGTGGACGGCTCGGACCATGCCGCCACGATCGACGAGGAACACCGCTTGCGCGGACTCCTGACCTCTGTAGCGTTTCATGGGCTCCATCGACGGCGTGGGCTCGCCGCGGACCTTGTCCACGACGGTCAGGACCATGCACGTCGCCATGCGCCCGAGGCCCGCGGGCAGGGGCATGCGGCTCAGCGGCAGCCCGTAGGTTTCGTGAGCCACGCGGGCGGCGTCGCAGACGTATGGAAACGTCAGGGTGTAGCGCTGGAAGTACTGGCGAGCCTCTTGGGGCGTGTTGTGAGTGACCTGGAGGATCTCGGCGTTCCGGGATCGGATCTCCTCGTAGCCGCGGCGGAGCTGGGCCATGTTGCGGCGGCAGAAGGGGCAGAACAGCCCGGCCGAGAACCACAGCACGAGATTTTGCTTGCCGCGATAGTCGGCAGGGCCTACCTCCGGACCCTGCGCGGTCGGGAGCCGGAAGTCCGGGGCGCGATCACCTACGCGGGGCGTCGGGACTGACGACTGAGTTTCCATCTCGATTCCTCCTTCGGGGCGATACACACGACGCGAACGTTAGAAGCCGGCGAGATCCTTCACGAGCTCGGGTACGGTCAGGAGGGCGCCGAGCGGGCGCGATCGATGCTTCACTCCCCTGGCGGGGCGCGCTCGCCGCCCCGCGTAACGGCTCCACGCAGGATACCAGCCTTGTCAGCGGTGGTCAGCGCCGCGTTGCTCCGGCCGCCGGCCGTGGCGTACGCTCGGGGCGGGTGAGCCCGTCATGACCGCTCCCTGTGCCGGCTGCGGCTTCGCGCTGCCGCCCGACTTCGCCTTCTGCCCGAAGTGCGGGCGGAAGCAGTCCTCGGTCTGCCCGGCGTGCGGCTCGGCGTGCCCGCCCGACTTCGCCTTCTGCCCGCGGTGCGGGACCCCGCTCGCCCCCGCGCCGGTGTCCGGCACGACGCAGTCGGCTGCGCCGGCGACGGCGGGCGCGCGCGCGACCGGGACGGCGCCTCCACGCCCGGTCTCGGCCGCGACCGGGACATCACAGACCCAGGCGGCGACCGACGGCGCCGAAGCCGACCGCCGGCTCGTGAGCGTGCTCTTCGCCGACCTCTCCGGTTTTACCGCGCTGAGCGAGCGCCTGGACCCGGAGGACGTGCGGGCATTCCAGAACGATTTGTTCAAGGCGCTGGCGGCGGTGGTGGAGCAATTCGACGGCTTCGTCGAGAAGTTCGTGGGCGACGCCGTCATGGCGGTGTTCGGCGCTCCGGTCGCCCACGAAGACGATCCCGAGCGCGCGTTGCGCGCCGCGCTCGCGATGCGGGAGCGGATGGAGGCGATCAACCGGCGCTGGGAACCGTGCTTCGGCGCGCCGGTGGCCTTGCACATCGGCGTCAACACGGGGCCAGTGGTGGCGGGCAACCTCGGCGCGGCTTCGGGCACCGCCTACGCCGTCACGGGCGACACCGTCAACACCGCCGCCCGCCTCCAGCACGCCGCGGAGCCAGGGCAAATTCTGGTGACGCAGACAACCTATCACTTGACCGAGCACCTGTTCGCCTTCGAGCCGCTCGGGCCGATGCCGTTCAAGGGGAAGGCGGAGCCGGTGCCGGTGTACCGGCTGCTCGGTGTGCGGGATGCGCCGCGATCGGCGCGCGGGCTGGAAGCCCTCGGCCTGGCCGCGCCGCTGGTGGGGCGCGCCGGCGAGCTGGCGCAGCTCCGTGCCGCATTCGAGCGGGCGCGTCGCGGCCGCGCCCAGGTCGTAACGCTGGTGGGGGAAGCGGGCGCGGGCAAGTCACGACTCGTCGCGGAGTTCCTGTCGGCCGCGGCCGCCGAAGGCGCGCTCGAGCGCGTGACCGTTCGGCGCGCCGCCTGCGCATCCTTGGGGGAGCATACCTACGGCGTGCTCGCAGCCTTCTTCCGCGAGGCCTACGGCGTGCGCGCGGACGACACGCTGGAAGTCGCACAGGGCAAACTCATGGAGAGCCTCCGCGCGCTCGGGGCCGGCGAGGCCGAGACGGCTGGCGTCGCGCCGCTGGTTGGCTACGTCCTCGGGCTCGAGTCGGGTCAGGTGCTGCGCCACCTGGCGCCGGAGCAGCTCCAGCGTCAGATCGTGGCGGCGGCGCGCACGCTGTTCGAGCGGCGGCTGCAGCAGGGGCCGCTCCTGCTCGTGGTCGAGGACCTCCACTGGGCGGACAGCGCGTCCGTCGATCTCCTGCGCCACGTGATGGAGCGGCTCGCCGACCGCGAGGTGATGCTGCTCGCGACTCACCGGCCCGCGTTCGAGGGCCGGCGCCTCCTCACGAGCCGAGCCGACCACACCGCCATCCGCCTCGCCCCGCTCACCGAGGACGACAGCGCCGCGCTGCTGGCGGGACTCTTCGGCGCCTCGGTCGAGCGCTTACCGGCACGCCTGCGTGAGCTCATCGTCGCTCGGGCCGGCGGTAATCCGTTCTACATCGAGGAGGTCGTGCGCGCCCTCGTCGCCGACGGCGTGCTCGTGCGCGACGCCGATGGCTGGCGCTGTCGCGACGATGCCGCCGGCATCGACATCCCGCCGACGATCCAGGGTCTGCTGCTCTCGCGGCTCGACCGGCTGCCTGCCGTGGCCCGTCGAGTACTCCAGATCGCGGCGGTGATCGGGTCCGTCGTGGATGGCCGGCTGCTGACGGCAGTTGGCGGCGCGGAGGCGTTGGCCGGCGAGTCGATCGACGTCCTGCACGACGCCGAGCTGCTCTACGAGGCGGAGGCCGGCGCGAGTAGCGAGCGGCCGTACCGGTTCGGCCATGCGCTGGTGCAGGAGGCCGTGTACCAGAACATGCTGGTGAGCCGCCGTGCCGAGCTGCACGAGCGGGTTGGCCGGGCTCTGGAAACGCTGTGTGGTCCGAGCCCCGATCGCCTGGAGGACGTCGTCGCGCTCGGCCATCACTGGAGCCACAGCGGAGACAGGCGCAAGGGTGCGCGGTATCTCCTCGCGGCGGGGGACTGGGCCCGCAGCATCTACGCCAACGACGACGCGATCCGCCACTACGAGCGCGCCCTCGGTATTCTCGAGGAATGCGGCGCGCCGGCGGTGGAGACCGCCGTCGTGCGCGAGGGCCTCGGCGACCTGCTCTCCCCGCTCGGACGACGCGCGGCCGCGCGCGATCAGTACGAGACGGCACAGCGCGCGCACGCCGCCAGCAGCGACCGCGGCCCCGAGGCCCGGCTTCTGCGCAAGCTCGGCGGCCTCTACTGGGACGGCGGCGATCGCGAGCGCGCGCTCGCCTGCTTCGAGCGCGGTCTCGTGCTGCTCGAAGGGCACCCCGGCCACATCGAGCTCGCGCACCTCTATCAGGAGCTCGGGCGCCTGGCCTTCCGCAGCGGCGACAACCAGCGCGCGATCGAGCTGGCGGAAAAGGCGCTGGAGCGGGCGCGGCCGCTCGTGGCCGGCGACGGTGAGGACGCGCGGGAGGCGGCGCGCGTGATCGCCCACGCCTACAACACGCTCGGCGTGGCGCTCGCGCGCACCGACCGCCTGCCGGAAGCCGTCACGCACATCGAGCAGAGCATCGCCGTCGCCCTCGACAAGGGCCTGCTGCAGGCGGCCTGTCGCGGCTACACGAACCTCGGCGTGCTCTACAGCACGCTCGATCCCCGCCGCAGCATCGAGACCTGCCTGAGCGGCCTCGAGACCGCGAAGAAGATCGGCGATCTCGGCGTGCAGTCGCGCCTCTACGCCAACCTCGCCGTCGCGTATTGCGCACTGACCGACCGGTGTGAGGACGAGGGCATCGCGGCCGCGCGCACCTCCATCGAGCTCGACCGCCAGCTCGCTCAGCTCGACCATCTCGCCGTCCCGCTCATCATCCTGGGCCAGATCCATCAGTGCCACGGCCAGCCCGACGTCGCCCTTGCCTACTACCGCGAGGCCCTCGATCTCGCCGAGCAGGCGGGCGACCCGCAGCTCCTCTTTCCCTGTTACGACGGCCTCGCCACCGTCCACATCGATCGGGGCGACGATGCCGAGGCCGAGGAATACATGCGCAAGGCCCAGGCCGTGTGCGAGCGCGCCGGCGTGGACCCGGACTCGCTGGCCGTCCTGCCGTTCCTGGACTAGTTTGCTCGCCCGCGCGGACTCATCGCGACGCGCCCTTCATGAGCGACCCGGAGGGACCGATACCTGATTCCGGAATCGCTCCCGCCACACTCCGCGCATTGAACTCCTGGGCCCGCGGCGCTACCCTCCCGTCGCGTAGGAACCAAGGGAGGACGCCATGGCCAGTTTCACGTTGCGCGTCAACGGTGAGCGGCGGACGGTCGCGGTCGAGCCGGATACGCCGCTGCTCTACGTGCTCCGAAATGACTTCGAGCTGAACGGGCCGAAGTTCGGCTGCGGGCTCGCGCAGTGCGGCGCGTGCTCGGTGCTGGTGGACGGCAAGGAAGTGCGCTCGTGCGTGACGCCGGTCTCGGCGGCCGCCACCGGGCGGATCACGACCATCGAGGGCCTCGGCACCCTCGAGAAGCTCCATCCCCTGCAGCGCGCGTTCATCGAGGAGCAGGCCTGCCAGTGCGGCTTCTGCGGCAGCGGCATGGTGATGGCGGCCAAGGCGCTCTTGGATCGGAACCCGAGCCCGACCAACCACGACGTGCGGCAGGCGCTCAACGGCCATCTGTGCCGCTGCGCCTCGCACAATCGCATCGTGCGCGCCGTGCAGCGCGCCGCCAAGGAGATGCGGTCATGAGCGGGTCCCGTCGCGACTTCATCACGCTGAGCGGCTCGCTCGTCGTCGGGTTCGCGCTCGCTCCGAAGTGGGCACTCGCGCAGGACCGGCCGCGGCTACCGGGGAGCCTCAATACGAACCGGAGACTCGAGGCCTGGATTTCCATCGAGCCGAACGGCCGGGTGACGATCTTCACGGGCAAGATCGAGCTGGGGCAGGGCATCGGCACCGCGCTGTCGCAGATCGCCGCCGACGAGCTGGACGTCCACCTCGACCGCATCGACGTCGTGCACGGCGACACCGCGCGCACGCCGAACGAAGGCCAGACCGCGGGCAGCCTCTCGGTCGAGCAGAGCGGGACCGCGCTTCGTTTCGCGTGTGCCGAAGCCCGCGACATCCTCCTCTCGGCCGCCGCGACCAAGCTCGGCGTCCCGGCCGCGGAGCTCAAGGTGAGCGACGGAACCGTCATCGCGCCCGGCGGAAAGAGCGCCACCTACTGGGACCTCGTCGGCGCCGCCGACCTCAAGCGCGAGGCGAGCGGGAAGGTGACGCCGAAGCCCGCCGGCGGGTACACGTGGGTCGGCAAGAGCGTCGCCCGTCGCGACATCCCGAAGAAGTTCACCGGCGGCGCCGCGTACGTGCAGGACGTCCGGCGGCCCGGCATGGTGTTCGGGCGGGTCGTTCGTCCCCCCTCGCCCGGCGCGCAGCTCACGTCGGTGGACGAGGCGCGCGTGCGGAGCATGCCCGGCGTGGTCGCGGTCGTGCGTGATGGGAGCTTCCTCGGCGTCGCCGCGGTCCGCGAAGAGCAGGCGATCCGCGCGCGCGACGCGCTCAAGCAGAGCGCCAAGTGGAAGGAAACGGAATCGCTTCCGCCGTCGGGCGATGCGCTCTACCGTCACCTCATGAGCGCGACGGTGCCGGCGCAGACGGTGACCGACAAGGCGTCGGCCACCGCCGCGGCGCCGGTGAAGACCCTCGACGCACTCTACACGCGCCCCTACCAGGCTCATGCCTCGATCGGCCCATCGTGCGCGGTCGCGCAGTGGCAGGACGGCGCGCTCACGGTGTGGACGCACAGCCAGGGCGTGTTCCCCCTGCGCGCGGATCTTGCCAAGGCGTTCGGCATCGATCCCAAGCAGATCCGCTGCATCCACGCGGAAGGCGCGGGCTGCTACGGCCACAACGGCGCCGACGACGTCGTCCTCGACGCCGCGCTGGTCGCGCGCGCCACCGGTGGCAAGCCGGTGAAGCTCCAGTGGATGCGTGAGGACGAGTTCGCATGGGAGCCGTATGGCTCGGCCATGGTGATGAAGCTCGCCGGCGGCATCGACGCCCAGGGCAACGTCGTCACGTGGTCGCACGAGCTGTGGAGCCATCCCCACAACACGCGGCCGGGCGCCACGGCGGGGGTGAACCTGCTCGCGGCGCGCTACCTCGCCAAGCCGCTGGACCCGGGGCTGCCGCCGGACGTGCCGCAGCCGACGGGCGGCGCCGACCGCAACTCGATCCCGCTGTACGACTTCGGCAACGTGAAGGTGACCAAGCACTACATCGCCGCGGCGCCGCTGCGGACGTCCGCGCTCCGCACGCTCGGCGGCTACGCGAACGTCTTCGCGCTCGAGTCGTTCGTCGACGAGCTGGCCGCGGCGGCCGGCGCCGACCCGGTGGAGTTCCGCCTGCGCCACACGAAGGACGCGCGCATCCGCGCCGTCATCGAGGCGGCGGCGCAGCGCGCGAGCTGGCGGCCGAACGCCAAGAGTGCCGGCGACGGCGGACGGGGCTTCGCGTTCTCCCGCTACAAGAACCTCGGCTGCTACTGCGCGACCGTGGCCGATGTCCACGTCGACCGCAAGACCGGGCGCGTCCGCGTCACGAAGGTCGTGGCCGCGGTCGATGCGGGACAGATCGTCAACCCGGACGGGGTCGTGAACCAGATCGAGGGCGGCATCATCCAATCGGCGAGCTGGACACTCAAGGAGTCGGTGCGCTTCGATCGGACCCGGGTCACCACGCGCTCGTGGGCCGAGTATCCGATCCTGCGCTTCGACGAGGTGCCCGAGGTCCAGGTCGTGCTCCTCGATCGCCCGAGCGAGCGCTTCCTCGGCGTCGGCGAGGGCGCGCAGGGCCCGGCCGCCGCCGCCATCGCCAACGCGATCGCGCACGCGACCGGCAAGCGCCTGCGCGCGCTCCCGTTCACCCCCGAGCGCGTGAAGCAGGCGCTGTGAATGCTCCTCGTGCGGGATCCTCATGACACGTCACGACACGGCGTCGAGCAGCGTCTTCGCGTCCTTGAGATCCGCGGTGTCGAAGCCTTCGGTGAACCAGCCGTAGACGTCGGCGAGGAGACGTCGGGCGTCCTCGCGCTTGCCCTGCCGCTGCCAGAGCCGGCTCAGGCTCGACGCGGCGCGTAGCTCCCAGGACTTCGTGCCCTGCCGCCGCGCGATGTCGATCGCCTGACGGAACGCGATCTCCGCGTCCGGCGCGGCCACCGGGTCGCGCGCGAGCAGCAGTTCTCCCCTGAGCCGATACAGATCGGCTTCCAGGACCGGTGAGCCCGTCTCGTCCGCTATTCCCAGGGCCGTGGCCACCGTGTCGAGGCCCTCCGCCGTCTCCCCGTGCTGCAGCTGGGTCGACGCGAGCAGCCAGAGGAAGTACGGCCAGTAGAGATCGTTCCCGGTCGCGCGGTAGGCGGCGATGTCGCCGCGAAGCCGCGCGATGGGAGTCTCCCCATGGCCTTCCTGGGTCTGGACCCAGCCCTCGAGAATCCGACCGAACGCCAGCCATTGCTGGAACCCGTGCTCGGTCGAGAGCGCGATCAGGGATTCGCCCACCTCCCGGGTCGCGTCGACGTCGCCCCGGAGCTGGTGGAGCATGCCCGCGAACGGCAGCGCATTGACGACGGTGCCGACGTGGGCCAGCTCCGTGGCCAGAGCCATCCCGGCGCGGCTGCGCTCGACCGCGGCCCGCGGGTACCCGAGGAACCAGAGCGCCAGCCCCGAATGCATCCGGCAACACACGTCCGCATCGTGGCCGCCGTAGAGGAAGGCCAGCGACCGGTCCTGCTCCCGATCGTAGAGGGCCATGCCCTGCTCGCCGTGCCGCCGCGTCCCCGCCGGGTCGCCCACCCAGAGCGTGCTCGGCGACATGGCGTGGTGCGCCTCGAGGAGGAGCGCCCGATCGCCCAGCCGCTCGGCGAGGGCGAGCAGCTCGCCGCAGACGCGGCGGCCCTCCCCGAATCGTCCCCGCCCCATGGTATGCAGCCAGAGCCCCCACAGCGCCTGGAACAGCTCGGGAGGCTCCCCGAGCTGCCGGCACAGGTCGCGCGCCCGCGAGTACGTCCGCTCGACCTCGGGCACGCCGAAGCCTCGCGTCGCCTGGAGCGCGGGGCCGAGGGCGAGGAGCAGCCGTAGCTCCCGCCGCATCTGCTCGGGGCCGGGCGACAATCGCCCGACCAGCTCGAGCCCCCGCGTGAAGTGGGTGATGGCCTCGACGTTCGTCGAGCGCCGGGACGCCTTGGCGCCCGCCTCGTGGAGGTAGGCGACGGCCTTCTCCCAGACCTCGCCCCGGGCGGCGTGATGGGCGAGCTGTTCGACCTGCTCGCCCAGGCGGTCGGCGTAGAGCCGCTCGATCGCCTCGACGATCCGCGCGTGGAGCGTGCGGCGGCGGTCGCCGAGGAGGGTCCCGTACGCGACCTCGTGCGTCAGCGCGTGCTTGAAGGTGTGCTCGAGCTCCGGGAAGAGGTTCGTCTCGTACAGGAACTCCGCGGCCTGGAGCTGGACGAGGTGGTGGCGGAGCTGCTCGTCGGGCAGCCCGGCGATGGCCTGGAGCAACCCGAAGGGCACGTCCGTGCCGATGACCGAGGCGGCCTGGAGCACGGCCTTCTCCTCGGCTTGCAGCCGATCGATCCGGGCCGCGAGCAGGGCCTTCACCGTCGCCGGCACCTCGATCGTGCTGAGCGGCCGCTGCAGGCGGTAGCCTCCCCGGTCGCCCACGAGCACCTTCGTCTCGACGAGCATCCGGACGCTCTCCTCGAGGAAGAACGGCGTCCCCTCCGTCCGGTGGACCAGCACCGCCTTCAACGGCTGCACCGTCGCGTCGTCCCCGAGGAGGGCGTCGAGCAGCTCGTGCGCGCTCGCCGCGGGCAGCGGGTCGATCCGGAGCTGGCGGTAGTACGTCTTGGATCCCCAGGTGTGCTGGTACTCCGGACGGTAGTTGGCGAGGAGGAGGACGCGCGCGGCGGGGAGGCTCTCGACCAGCGCGTCCACGAGGGCCTGCGTCTCCGCGTCGATCCAGTGCAGGTCCTCGAACAGCACCACGAGGGGCTGGATCTGGCTCTCGCGCAGGAGCAGCCGCTTCACGCCGTCGAGGGTCTGCTGGCGCCGCTGCGGGGGATCGAGGCGCTCCCACTGCGGATCGTCGGCGGCGACGTCGAGGAGCCAGAGGAAGGCCGCCATGAAGGGCTCGAGGGTCCGGTCGAGGGACAGGAGCCGGCCCGTCACCTTCTCCCGCACCATCCGGGCGTCGTCCCGGCCCTCGATCCGGAAGTAGCCCTTCAGCAGCTCGATGACGGGCAGGTACGCCGCCGCCTTGCCGTACGACACCGACATGCTCTCGATGACCAGACAGTCCTGGACGCGGTGCGAGTGAGCGAACTCGTAGTACAGGCGGGACTTTCCGACGCCGGGCTCGCCGACCACCGCGACGACCTGGCCATGGCCGGCCTTCGCGTGATCGAGGGCCTGGACGAGCTGCTCCATCTCGCCCGTTCGGCCGACGAACTTCGTCAGCCCCCGCGCCGCCGCCGCGGCGAAGCGCGACCGCACGGTGGACGCGCCGAGGATCTCGTACACCTCGATGGGGTCCGCCAGGCCCTTCACCGGCGTCGGACCGATGGATCGGACCTCGATATAGCCCTCGGCGAGGGCGAGGGTGTCGGGCGTGAGCAAGGTCGCCCCCGGATTTGCGAGCTGCTCCATGCGGGCGGCGAGATGCGTGGTCTGGCCCACCGCCGTGTAGTCCATGCGCAGGTCCGAGCCGATCGCGCGGACGACCACGTCGCCGGAGTTCAGGCCGACGCGGATGCGGATGGGCACCCCCTCGACCCGCCGGACGCCATCGCTGTACCGCTTCACCGACTCCTGCATGCGGAGGGCGGCGTAGCAGGCCCGCACTGCGTGGTCCTCGTGGGCGAGCGGCGCGCCGAACAGCGCCATGATGCCGTCGCCCATGACCTGGTTCACCGTCCCCTCGTAGCGATGCACGGCCTCCATCATGTGCTCGAGGACGGGATCGAGGATCTTGCGCGCTTCCTCGGGGTCGCGGTCGGCGAGCAATTCCATCGACCCCTTCAGGTCGGCGAAGAGCACGGTCACCTGCTTGCGCTCGCCTTCCAGCGCGCTCCGCGAGGTGAGGATGCGCTCGGCGAGGTGCTTGGGCGTGTAGCTGTCGGGCGCGCGCGCGGGGCCGGCCGCGGCGGCGAGCGGCTGGCCGCAGGCATTGCAGAAGCGGCTCGTGGCCGGGTTCCGCTGCCCGCACGCGCCGCAGACCGCCTCCAGCCGCTGGCCACAGCCGTTGCAGAACCGCGCGTCGGCGGGGTTGTCGTGGGCGCACTGCGGACAGCGCACGGCTCGACCTCCCGGTTCCTCTAGCGCAGGTATATCGCTATCCCGATGTCCTCATGGCGGCAAGCCATGCGCCGAGCGTCGCGGCGTGTTCGGACAGACGGGAGTCGAGGTCGCGGGCGACGGCTTCGCGGTACACGTGCACCACGAGGTTGCGATCGTCGGCCATCCGCAACGCCGCTGCGGCTTGCTCGTCGGTGACGAGCCCGATCCGCCGAGACGCGCGGATGGCCTGTTTCGGAGACCCCGCGTCTACCCCTTCGTGCTCGTACAGGTATCGCTGCGCGGTCTTCCACACGGCCTCGAACGTATAGGTGAACCGCATGATGGCGGCATCGCGCTCGACGACGGAGCGGTCGGCGCGGCGAACGAGCTCGTTGAAGCTCGCGAGGGCGGTCTCGGCCTCGGCGAGCCGTTCGCTCAGCCTTTCCACAGAACGCCTTCACGTCGAACGCGCTGTGCGAACTCTCGCGACGCCGTGGTCAGGTCGATGACGTCGACGTCGTACGGGACGTCGCTCTCCTCGAGGCGCTCGCGGAGGGTGGCGAAGGACGAGGGGTCGA
The DNA here is from genome assembly GCA_041492755.1 of Methylomirabilia bacterium. Classification (GTDB taxonomy): domain Bacteria; phylum Methylomirabilota; class Methylomirabilia; order Rokubacteriales; family CSP1-6; genus JBGPXN01. The sequence goes on from JBGPXN010000091.1 coordinate 16,243, forward strand.
GGCCGCGGCGAGGCTCGACGGCCACGTCGATGTCGCTGCTCGGCCGGAGTGAGCCGGTGGCACAAGAGCCGAACAAGTAGACACGGACGTCTTCCTCGCCAAGCACGTCCATGACGATCTCACGCACGCGTTCGAGCGCCCGCGCCCGCGCCGGAGACAACTGTGCCTTCCCTTCCATCGGTCACAGCCTAGCACGCACGCACGCGCGCGGCGCCGTCAGCCGGTGCCGAAACCGTACCCTGCCCGGTCACCGCCTGACGTGACACGGTCCTCGGGCTCCGATCGCATCAGGTCCACCGCCTGCATCTTGCCGCCTTCGAGTAGGAAGACGTATCTCGTGGAGGGTCTGACCGCCGGCTCGGTCAAGGGTTAGCTCCGAGCCGGCGGTCCGCAACACCGCATCGGCTACTTCGCGCCGGTGGTGACCTTGATGCTCCCCAGATGCTCGTTGACGTGGTTGATCAGGATCCCCTCGATCACCTGAGCGGACGTCATGGGCGGCCCGCCCAATACCTTCGCGCTCCGCTCGAGCTCTTCGTCGCTCAGCCCGCGGACCACGCCGGCCGCCTTGGCGCCATTCTCCTTCAAGAGCGCGAGCGTCTCCGCCTTGGTGGTATTGGCGTGCTCCTTGGCGTGCTTGGCGTTGCCCTCGTGGATCATGTCCATGGTCAGGTTCGGCAGGGGCTTGCCCTTGGCGACCA
>JBGPXN010000192.1:0-8698 GCA_041492755.1 Methylomirabilia bacterium
CGCCCTCGACGACGTCTCGCTGCGGGTGCCGGCGGGCGCGTTCCACGCGCTGCTGGGCGAGAACGGCGCGGGCAAGAGCACGCTCGTGAAGTGTCTGGTCGGCTACCACCCGCCCGACCGTGGCCACATTCTCGTGGGCCGTCGCGAGCGCGACATTCGTTCGCCCCACGACGCCCATGCCCTCGGGATCGGCATGGTCTACCAGCACTTCACGCTGGTCCCGAGCATGACGGTGGCCGAGAACCTCGTGATGGCCCGCGACGACGTGCCCGCGATCGTGAGCTGGCGAGGGGAGCGCGCGCGGCTCGCCGCCTTCATGGACACCGTGCCGTTCCGGGTCCCGCTCGACGCGCCGGTCTCGCGTCTCGCCGCGGGCGAGAAGCAGAAGGTGGAGATCCTCAAGCAGCTCTACCGCCGCTGCCGCTTCATGGTGCTCGACGAGCCCACCTCCGTGCTGACGCCGGCCGAGGCGGACGAGGTGCTCGGCATGCTGCGCGCCATGACGCGCGCCCGGCAGGTGACCGTCCTGATGATCACCCACAAGCTCCGCGAGGTCATGGCCTTCGCCGACGCGGTATCGGTGCTGCGCCGCGGGCGACTGGCGGGCGAGGGGCGTGTCGCCGACCTCGATGCCTCCGCGCTCGCGGAGATGATGGTCGGCACCCGCGAGATCCCCTCCGCGACCACGCGCGGGCGCGCGGCTCCCGGCGATGCGCCGCGTCTCGTCGTCCGCGACCTCGTGGTGGACGACGACGCCGGCAGGCCGGCGGTGGCCGGAGTGTCGCTCGAGGTGCGGCCCGGTGAGATCGTCGGCGTGGCCGGGGTCTCCGGCAACGGGCAGCGTGAGCTGGTCGAGGCGCTCGTGGGCCAGCGGCGGGCGGTGTCCGGCGAGGTGCGGGTGGGAGGCCAGCCCTATCGCGCCACCCGCGGCCAGATCCGGCGTCACGGGGTGTTCAGCCTGCCCGAGGAGCCGCTGCGCAACGCGTGCGTGCCGGGGCTCAGCGTCGCGGAGAACATGGCGCTCCGGACCTTCGACCGGTCGCCGCTGGCCTCGGGGCCGTGGTTGAACCGTCGGGCCCTGCGCCAGCAAGCCGAGCGCTGGATCGCCGCCTTCAAGGTCGGGACGCGCGGGCCCGACGCGCCGATGGACTCGCTCTCGGGCGGCAACGTGCAGCGCGCGGTGCTGGCCCGTGAGCTGTCCGGCGCGGTGTCGGTGCTGATCGCGGCCAATCCCGTGTTCGGCCTCGACTTCGCGGCCGTCGCGGAGATCCACGATCGGATCGTGGCCGCACGAAACGCGGGGGCGGCCGTGCTGCTCGTGAGCGAGGACCTCGACGAGCTGCTGGTACTCTCCGATCGGATCGCCGTCATGTTCGACGGGCGGCTCGTTCACGAGACCCCGGTGGCCCGGGCTGACGTCGGAGTGATCGGCCGCGCCATGGCGGGGCAGTGAATACATGGGGGGCCCCGAAATGGCCCCCCATACCCCCCACGCTCGGAGCGCCCCGGGGAACCCGTGGCGCTCCTCGATACCCCCCGCCACGTTCGGGGCGCTCCGGGGGAGCCGGGGCGCGCCTCGACCTTCAATTCGTTCACGGGCTCTGAGTCGCGGCCTGGCCCACTCGGTTGCTCCCGGTCCCGGCTGCTGCCGATCCCCGTCGGTGGCGACCCTGAGGAGACGCGATGCCTGAGGTTGACGCGCGACCCTATCCCTACGCGTTCGATCCCCGGACGACGGCGCTGCTCGTCATCGACATGCAGCGCGACTTCGTCGAGCCCGGCGGATTCGGCGAAGCGCTCGGCAACGACGTGAGCCGGCTGGGCGCCATCGTGCCGACCGTCCGCGACCTGCTCGCCTGGTGTCGGGCCCGCGGCGTGCGCGTCATCCATACCCGCGAAGGTCACCGGCCCGACCTGGCCGACTGTCCGCCGGCCAAGCGGCGCCGCGGCGACGCGAAAACGCGCATCGGCGACGTCGGGCCCATGGGTCGCCTGCTGGTCGACGGCGAGCCGGGCAACGATATCGTGCCGGCGCTGGCGCCGCTTCCGGGCGAGACGGTCATCGTCAAGCCGGGCAAGGGCGCGTTCTGGGCCACGCCGCTGGCGGACATTCTGCGCGGGCACGGAGTCACCCATCTGCTGCTCGCGGGCGTGACGACCGAGGTCTGCGTGCAGACGACGATGCGCGAGGCGAACGATCGGGGCTACGAATGCCTGCTGATCGAGGATGCCACCGAGAGTTACTCCCCCGAGTTCAAGCGCGCGACGCTGGAGATGATCCGCGCCCAGGGCGGCATCGTGGGCTGGACGGCGCCCTTCGCGGCGTTGCGCGCGTCGACGTAGTCAGCGGCGGTGGGGCGCCGGCGATCGCGGCTAGATCCCTTGAAGGACCAAGGTTGTAGTAAATGAGTCAAGTTTCAGGCGGCAAGTTTGGCGTGGGCACACCAGTCATCCATGGCGTGTTCGAGTCGACCGAACGCGTGGCGTAGGCGAGAGTCGTTCGGCGCCTCGTCGGGCATGATGGTGGCCAAGCCCGGCCGGAGGGTGCACGACCGAATGCCGTTGTCGAGGGCCGCGTAGGCGATCCCGCGCTGGGTGAGTTGGCGCTTCACGTACTCGTGTCCGTTGAGGTACAGCTTGGCGGTGTAGGGGAAGTAGGTCCCGAACTTCAGAAAGAACGGACCGAAGTCCCGATCCACGGCGTAGAAGTAGAAGTGATTCACCATGGCCGTCGAGCGGACGAGCCAGGGATAGGCCTGGCCGGTCGTGGGGTTCCGGCGTTTCTCCGTCCGAAGGACGGGGGTCTTCTCCTGCGCCCGCCCGACAAACACGACGCCTCGGGGGCCGTGAAGCGTGTGAGCTGCGCGGCCATCACGTCGTCTTTCCGCTGGCTTTTCTCGAAGGAGATGAGCGGCACCCCCTGCTCCTGCACGCCTGCACGAAGCCGTGGATGGCGGCGACGAACGCCTTGCTGATGGGGTCCATCAGCGCCGAGGAGGCAAACGGCTGGCCGCGGTGATGTCGGAAGAAGGCCGCCACCCCACTCTCGTACTGCAGTTGCGGCACGTAGGCATTGAGGTACACCCAATCCTCAATACACAGACTCTTGCATCGCACCGCGCACACACCAGACCGGCGCGAGGCCGGTCTTAACGCCGCTGGTCACGTTGCCATTGAAGAAGACCACAAACCACGCTTCGTCAGGAAAAACCGCATTCGACGACGCCGACCAATAAACGGCCGACAGGACGTTGCTAAAGGGATTGCCTGCCGGGAGGAGCACATCAACAAAGATGTTCCCGGTCGAGGCTTTCAGGTCAATGAGGCTCGCCAACTCGGCGACCGACGGGAGCCGCCACCCTTTACGGCCTGCAAAGAAGTTACGGCGTGCAACGGTTCTGTTGGCGCAAAAGTCACGGGCACTCTCCCACGTGTGTGTCGTCGTATCCGGCGATTGTTCCCACACCAGCCCGGTCTCGTTGTCCCGGACGGCGCGGTCGCCGAACACACAGGTAAACCGGCTCGAATTGTTCGGGCAGGCCCCGCCCGGATTGTCCGCCGGCAGGGCCTTGTCCCAGTTCTGGGTGACCCCGAGCAGGTCCGCTTGGGTTGTTGGGAGGCCGTTCACTTGGGTTTGGAGGTCGCTCACGGCCGTGTGGAGCTCGGTGAGCCTCTCCAGAATCTGATTTAACGGGTTGCCCGGCGCCTTGCCCGGCGCCGCTCGGACAATCCCGTCGTGACTCCCCACGAACAGGCCCGCGCTAAGCAGCAGCACGCCGATCGTGACTGTTAGTCGGAATCGTCGCGTCTTCATAAGTCAAGTTACCTCCTCTGTCTGAAATGACCCTCACTCTCAACTCCAGTACCGAGGGAGCCTCTTATACACCGGCATGCGCTGCTACACAACGGCTTCAAAAATACAACCCACCAAATGTGGGGGGGGGGCGAATGGGGGACAGATTTGTTTTCGAGGCTAGGAACTCCAAACGCCCTTTCGCCGCCGCCAACCCTTACCCCCCTGCCCCCCGCCGCGAGCCAGGACGCGCTGCTCCGCCACAAACCCGTGAATCGCGGCGACGAACGTCTTGCTGATCGGGTCCATCAGCGCCGAGGATGGGGGATCAGGTGCGATCCTTGGCCTCCGACCGCATGATCAACCCCGTCCCTCCACCTCGAGCCGTCGACCATGCCTCGTCGGTCTGAGGCGAAGCCTCGTTAGAGGTCCGGACGCTTGCCGTAGGTGGCGCGAACTTCGGTCTTGATCCCGCCGCGGACCATGAAGTCGCCGACCACTTCGATCCACCGGGGGCGCGCCGCCCGCACGAACTCGTCCAGGATCCGATTCGTCACGTCCTCGTGGAAGGCGCCCTGGTCGCGATACGACCACAGATAGAGCTTCAGCGACTTCAGCTCGACCAGGTGCTGATCGGGAACGTAGCGAACCCGAATCGTGGCGAAGTCCGGCTGCCCCGTCATCGGGCACACGCAGGTGAACTCCGGCGCCGTCATCGAGACCTCGTAGTCACGATCCGCATGCGGATTCGGCACGACCTCCAGCGAGCGGGACGGAGCGCTCGGCACGTGGGGAATTATAGCAATGGCCCTTCGAGCGTGGATCCGGCGGACTCTATCGCGCGCTGAGACCGACCCCGACCGCCACCGCCACACTGGCCAGGAGCAAGTCGAACGTCAGCGCATCGCCGGCCACCAGGGCGGCGGCGGCGACGCCGAAGATCGGCTGGGTGAGGAAGAACGTCCCCAGCACGCTGGGCCGATAGCGCTTGAGCAGCCAGAGATTGACGATGAAGTTGAAGCCGGCCACCACCACGCCCTGGAACGCGATGGCCAGGCCGAGCCGCGTGGTCCAGCGCGTCGGTTCCCCCTCGAAGAGCAGCGACATCGCCATGAAGAGCAGGATGCCGATGGCGGCCTGCGCCAGCAGGAGCTTCACCGGATCGAAGCGCTGCACGGCCCGGGCGAGGTAGACCGTTCGCTCTCCCAGGATCAATCCGCTCGCGAACATCACGGCGTCGCCGAGCAGCGTCGCGGAGCCGCTGGAGGCCTCGCGCGCGAACAGGAACGCGATGCCGCCGTAGGCGACCAGCGTGCCGGCGAGGCGCCGGGCCGTCAGGCGGTCGCCGGGGATCAGGAAGTGGGCGAGCACGACCGTGTGCACCGCGTAGAGGTTGAGGAAGATCGCCGAGTGGGCGGCGCTGGTGAGCGCGGTGCCGACGTTCATGGAGGCGATCTGCGCGGTGAAGAGCAACCCCAGCACCAACAACGGCCGGCGTTCGTCGGCGTGGATGCGAACGCCGCGAAGTCCACCGGTGAGCCCGGCCCAGGCCAGGATCACCAGGCCCCCCACCACGAATCGATAGACCGCGAGCCGGAGCGGCGGCGCGTCGGCGAGCCCGATCTTGATGGCGACCGGATTGGCCCCCCACGTGAGGCAGACGAGCATCGTGAGGGCGGCGCCTTTGAAATCGAGCGGGGCGTAGGACAGGGATCAGTCCGACGAGCGAGCGGCGGGCGTCACGCCGCCCAATCTAGCACGCGCGGCGCCGGCGAGAGTCGAGTGGCATAATCATCGGCATGAAGATTGGCCTCATCGGGCGCCCCAAGAGTGGCAAGACGACGCTGTTCAACCTGCTCACCGGCGCGGCGGTCGCGACCTCGCGATACGACACGGGGCGCGCGGAGCTGCACACCGGCATCGCGCGCGTGCCCGATCCGCGTGTCGACCGTCTCAGCGGGCTGTTCCATCCCAAGAAGACGACCTATGCCTCCTTCGAGGTGGTCGACCTGGCCGGGATCGCCAAGGGCGAGCGCACCGGCCTGGACACCCGCGAGTTCCGCGACGCCGACGCGCTCCTGCACGTCGTCCGCGGGTTCACCGATCCGGCGCAGGACGCGGCGCCGGCCCCGCGGCATGACATCGAGGATCTCGAGATGGAGCTGATCCTGGCCGACCTCGAAGTGATGGAGCGGCGGCTGGAGCGGCTCGAGGCCTCGATCAAGAAGCGCCGCACCGAGGGCGAGGTCAAGGAGCAGGAAGTCCTGCTGCGGTTGAAGACGGGGCTCGAGGGCGAGACGCCGCTCCGCGCGGCGTCGTTGTCCGTGGACGAGATCAGGGCGATCCGCGGATTCACCTTTCTCTCGCAGAAGCCGATCTTGCACCTCGTGAACCTCGACGAGCACTCCCTCGACAAGGGACGCGACGTCGTGAAGGCGTTCGGGCTCGACACGATCGCCGCGAAGCCGCGGGCGCGCGTCGGCTGGGTGTCGGCCGTCATCGAAGCCGAGGTGGCTCAGCTCGGCCCCGAGGAGGCCGGCGCCTTCCTCGCCGATCTCGGTCTCGAGGAGCCGGCGCTCCACCGGGTGCTCCGCGACTGCTACGCGCTGCTCGGGCTCGTGTCCTTCTTCACGGTGGGTGACGACGAGGTGCGGGCGTGGCCGATCCCCGAGGCGACGCGCGCCCAGGACGCCGCCTCGACGGTGCACACCGACATCGCCCGCGGCTTCATCCGCGCCGAAGTCACCGCGTACGACGAGATCATCGCCGCCAACGGCTCCTTCGCCGACGTCCGCGCGCGGGGCCAGCTACGCCTGGAAGGCAAGGACTACCCCGTTCGCGACGGCGAGATCTGCCACTTCCGCTTCAACGTCGGGAAGTAACGGCGCCGATCCCCTGGGCGTTACACCGCGACGCCCGGCACCGGCTTGAGCGGGCCGCCGAGCGCGCGCACCACCGCCGCCACGTTCGCGTCCGGCGTGTTCATCGGCAGCACGCACCCGGGTCCCACGATGAGTCCCCTGCCGTCGGTCTGGCGGACGGCGTCCGTGGCTTCGCCGGCCGACGCCTCCGGTGTGCCGTCGCGCAGCGTCGCCCACTGGTTCAGACCGCCGATGACGGCGCCCGGGACCTGCGCCTTGGCCAGGCCGAGCGCGGGGGGGGTGAGGCGGTCGTCCCAGTTCCACGCGTGGCCGGGCAGACGCGCGAGACGCTCGAACATGAGATCTTCGCCGTGGCAGTGGATGATCGTGAGGTGCGAGCGGCCCTCGATGGATTCCAGGAAACGGCGATCGTAGGGCTCGCCAAATTCCGCGTACTCGGCTTCCGAATGCATCTTCCGGCTCGCCGCCTGGATGGAATAGAAGATCCCCGTCATGCCTTCGTCCAGCGCGAGCGCGGCGAAGCGGATGAGCGTGTCCGTGATGGCCTCGAGGGCGTCGCGAACGTCGCCCGGGTTCTCCTTGAGATCGACGCGGAGACGGTCACCGGAGAGCTTGCGGGCGAGCGACAGCGGCGAGAACAGCGTCGGCACCACCGGCGCGTCGCCGATGCGCCGATCGAAGCCCATCCGGATGATCGTTTCGACGTGCATCGAGTACCCCGGCGCGCTCGCGGGATCGAGCGGGCGGATCTTGCGCCAGTCGCCCGCGCTGGTCACGGCGCAGCTCGCGCAGGGCCGGTGGCCGTCCGGGCGCACGTCGGTGCCCTCGACGCAGCCCCAGGCCTCGACGGCGTACCCGCCCGCGGGGGTGATCTTGATGAAGTCGGAGCCATAGCGCTCCTGGAAGCGCAGCGTCGCCTGCGCCAGCCCGGCGGGGTTGCGATCCACCTGGGGGAAGTGACGCCAGACGGCGTACGGCACGCGGTCGACGGGCTCGCGGGCGAGGGCGGCCAGCACACGGTCACGGCGACTCATGCCTTTCACGAGCGCACCTCCCCGGCGGACAGCACCGACTGCCCCGCAAGATTGACGGCGTCGAACGGGAGGCGACCGCCTTCGGTGGCCCGGGCGCGCACGACGAACGCCGAGGGCATGGGCACCATCCCGGTGAATCGAACGCGCACACCCCGGACGCGGGCCGGGTCGCCACCGAGATCGCGGATGACCACGCGCGAGACCGCCAGCGCCAGATTGGCGGTGCCGTGGAGGATCAGATCGGGCAGCCCGGCGGCAAGGGCGACCGCGACGTCCGTGTGGATGGGATTCCAGATGCGTGCGCACTCCGTATAGACGTGGGCGGCCTGCGCAGGAACGTTCACGGTCTCCTCCCAGCGGATGCGGCCCGCCGTCGATGACGCGGCCGGCCGCGTCGGCTCCCTTGCCCCTTCCACGCTGACACCACGGTAGAGCGAGCCATAGTTCGTGGTCGTCACCGGCTGGCCGCTGGCGTCGACCGTCTCGTGGCGCACGGTGACGAGGGCGCCCGCACGGTGAGGCTCGAGGGCAGCGACGGTCCCGCGCGTGACGAGCCGGTCGCCCGCCCGCGGCGGCCGGTGGATCACCAGGTCGTGGGTGCTGTGAACGCTCAGACGCGCGATCTCGAGCCCGATCGTCTTCTCGCGCACCGCGAGGGCGACCGGCCACTCGTAGCAGACGGGAAAGATGGGATGGGCGGCCGGACCGGCCGGCGCCGCCGTGTCGAAGTAGCGCGGATCGGTCTCGCCGAGGCCGGCGGCATAGGCCATGAGCCAGCGCGCGTCGATCACCTGCTCCACGGGGTCCACGCTTACGCCGACGATGTCGGGATGCAGCGCTCTCCGGCTCGGCGCACGACTCATCGACATGGTCAGCGCGCCGGAAAGTTCATGGCGTCGACGAAGATCTGCTCGAAGTCGGGATGCGCGGCCAGCGAGACGTGCTCGATGGCGGCGGCGATCTCGGCCGTGCGGGCGCGCTCGGGCTCC
>JBGPXN010000275.1:0-4225 GCA_041492755.1 Methylomirabilia bacterium
CAGCCACTGGCGGCTGACGAGCAACGCCATGACCTCGGGCAGCGTGAGCGGCAGCGGCAGCCGCTGCTGGAAGCTCGGCTCGAGCTGCCAGACGTCGCGATGGCCGTCGGCGCGGGGATCGTTATAGAGCGGGAAGCCAGTCTCTTGGAGGACTCTCAGGTCACGCCAGACGGTGCGCACCGAGCAGTCAAGCTCGCGCGCGGCCCCGACGATCGTCAACCCACCCGAGTGGCCGAGACGCTGGAGCAGCTTCCACTGGCGAACGAGCTGGTCACCGCGCGGCATGCGGTCCGGCCATTCTGTCTGGCTGCCCGGCCGGCGTCAACCAAGGGAAATCCCTCACACCCGTTTTCCGGGCTCGCGCGTATACCCTTCCGAACATGGATGAGCCCGACTTCACCAAGCTCGCCGAGGCCTATGCCTCGCGTCTTTACGCCGTCGCCTACCGGCTGCTCGGCAGCCGGGCCGACGCCGAGGACGCCGTCCAGCGGGCGCTCACGAAGTGCTTCGCGGCCCGGGCCGACTACTCGCCGCGCTGGGCGGCGTCGACGTGGCTCTACCGCGCGCTTACCAACGTCTGCATCGACGAGCTGCGCCGGCGGCGCACCGCCGTGACCGCGCAGGCCGAGATCGCGCGCGAGGCGGCAACGGAGAAGCCCGCGGGGGCGCCCGAGCGCGTCGACCTCGAGCGCGCGCTCGCCCGGGTGCCGCGCGAGGCGCGGCTTCTGCTGGCGCTCCGCTACGTCGACGGGCTGTCGTACGGCGAGCTGGCGCGCATCCGCGGCATCTCGGTAAACACGGTGAAGAGCCAGCTCGCGCGCGGCAAGAGCATCGTGCGCGCCACGCTCGGGCCCGGTCAACGAACGCGCCGCCGGGCCGCCGGCGACGAGGAGCGATCGAGCGGACGAACCGGCCGCACCGCAGGCGGTACGAAGGAGCCACGCAAATGATGGACTGGATCGACGACGCGCTCGCCGCCCACTTCGACACCGCGCTCGCCCCGGCCGGGCTCGTGCAACGCGCGCTCCGTCACGCCCGCCGGCGCCAAGTGACGCTCGACCGCCTGATCGACCGCTTCCACATCGAGGCGACGGCGCGGGGCGTTCGTCGCATCGGCTTCGGCCGCCGTGGCCGCGCGAAGGCCGAGCCCGGCGGCGCGCATGCCGAGCGCGCGCGCCAGGAGCTGACCGAGTACCTGGCCGGACGACGAACCTTCTTCTCGGTGCCGGTCGATCTCGACCTCCCGGACTTCCAGTCGCGCGTGCTCGCCGAGGCGTCGCGCATCCCGTTCGGCGACGTGACCTCGTACGCCGCGATTGCCGCACGGATCGGCCATCCGCGCGCCGCGCGGGCGGTCGGCAACGCGCTCGGCGCCAATCCCGTGCCGATCATCGTCCCCTGCCACCGCGTCGTGCGCGGCGACGGCACCTGGGGTCACTACGCATTCGGCCCCAAGCTCAAGACGGCCCTGCTCTCGCTCGAGCGCTCGGTGCCCACGCTGATCGGGTGCACCAGCACCCGGATCGTCTGCCGGCGCGGCTGCCGCCACGAGCAGCGCATCGGGGAGGACCGCCGGGTCGCGTTCGCCAGCGTGGCGGATGCACGAAGCGTGGGATACCGACCGTGCCAGGTCTGTCGGCCCCGCGACGGATGAAGCCTCGGCACGGGTGAGCCATTCGGGTTCATGAAACAATTGTCCCGTCAGGCGCGTCCAAGGCTATAGGCGGCGTCGTTCGAATGCCCCGGCCCGGGGGATTTTGTGATATCAGAAATGGAGTTGGTGAAATCCCAGACACGCAGCCTTGCCGTAGTCCTGAGGAGGCCCTTCATGTCACGTGCCCTTCCCCGCACGTATTTCGGGCTCGTCGCCGCCGTCACGCTGGCGCTCTCGGCATGCCAGACGGCGCCCCCGGCCGTCGTGAACGCGCCCGGCACGCCGACGACCATCCAGGACCCGAGCCTGCGCGGGCCGGTCAGCGGCGTGGGCATCGAGGCCCAGGACATCATCGCGATGACCGACCGGATGATGCGCGACATGCTCGCGAATCCGACGATCGGCGCGAAGACGCCGGCGCCGCGGGTGATCATCGACGCCGAGTACTTCTACAACGAGAGCTCGTCGCGGCTGAACAAGAACAGCATCACCGACCGCCTGCGGGTGAGTCTCAACCGCTCCGCCAGCGGCCGGCTCGTCTTCGTGGGACGCCAGTTTGCCGACATGGTCGCCAAGGAGCGCGAGATCAAGCGCCAGGGCGTCGTGGACAGCGGCACCAACCCGCTCGCCCGCGCCCAGCTCGGCGGCGACTACCGCCTGGGTGGTCGCATCACGTCGCTCGACTCGCGCAGTCCGGCCACCGGCCAGATCTCCCGCTACAACCAGGTCACGTTCGAGATGATCGACCTGGAGACCGGGCAGATCGTCTGGAGCGGCATCTACGAGTTTCTCAAGACGGCACAGGACGACGTCATCTACCGTTGATCCGGGCGCGGCACGTCCCGGGCGCCCGCCACCGACGGGCGGGTTGGCTGCTGCTGCTCGGCGCCCTTGCATTGGGGGGCTGCGCGACGATCGGCGCGCGCGAGCGCGAGATGGAGATCCCGCCGGCCACGCTGAGCGGGTTCCTCGCCGGCAAGCCGGCGCCCTTGCACGACCTCTACGCCGTGCTACTCCGGCAGGGCCCCCGCAATGCGGTGCTGAACCAGATGCGCGTCGGGCTGGCCGCCACGGACCTCGGCGCGACGGACGCGGCCACCGAGGCGCTCGATCAGGCGCTGGCCGGGATCGAAACGGTCTATGCGCAGAGCGAGACAGCGGCGAAGGCGCGGCAGCTCTGGTACCGGGAGAGCTACAAGGATTTCAAGGGTGAGCCCTACGAGCGCGCGATGGCCTACTACTATCGGGGCCTGCTCTACCTGCGCGAAGGCGACTTCGAAAACGCGCGCGCGAGCTTCAAGGGCGGCATGCTGCAGGACGCCTTTGCCGAGGACGCGCAGAACCGCGCCGACTTCGCGCTGCTCGCGTTTCTCGAGGGCTGGGCATCACATTGCCTGGGCGATCAGGCGCTGGCCCGTCAGAGCCTCGACGAGGCGAAGACCCTGAAGCCCGGGCTCTCCCTGCCCGCCCTCGACCACAACGTCCTCCTCCTCGCGGAGACCGGCACCGCGCCCGTGAAGGTGGGCGATGGGCCGCGCCACTCGTTGCTCCGTTACCGCCGCGGCTCCGGCTTCTCCGAAGCCAGCGTCCGGTTCCGCGTGGGTGACACCGCGCGGCCCGCGTTTCACGTCGAAGACATCTACTGGCAGGCGTCGACGCGCGGTGGGCGGCCGGTCGACTACATCCTCGAGGGCAAGGTCGCGTTCAAGGACAACCTCTCGACGGCCGGCAACGTCATGACGACCGTGGGACTGGCGACCGTCGTCGCGGGCGCCGCGAACCGCTCGAGCGAAGCGACGATCGCGGGTGCCGCGGTCACCATGCTCGGCCTCATCGCCCAGGGCGTGTCCGGCGCGGTCAAGCCGGAAGCCGACGTCCGCGCCTGGGACACCTTGCCTGACGGCGTCCACGTCCTCACCGCCGCGCTGCCCGCCGGCCCCCCACGGGTGGAGGCGGTCTTCTTCGATGCCGCCGGCGCCCCCGTGCGCGGCATGACCCGGCCCGTACCGATCCAATTCGCCAAGCGATGCGGGATCGGCTGGGTGCGCTCGCGCTCGGCGGTGCCGGCCAACCCACGCGCGCCCGGCACGGTGCCGGGCGGTTAGGCCCGCAGGAGGAACACACGACTATGGCCACCTCCACGCTTCGAACCACCGCCGCCGGCGCCCTCGCGCTGATCGCCGGACTCGCCGGCTGTCAGACGGCAACCAGCATCGAGCCCCAACCCATTTGCAACTTCAGCGCGATGACGGCCCCGCCCCCGGGCGCCGCACCCGCGCCGGCGGAAGTCCCGGCGGCGCCGGCACCGCCGATCACGATGCCGCTCAACGCGGTGAACGTCACCGACTTCCGGCTGACCAACAAGATCATGGTCGAGAGCACCAACGCCCGCCGGCATCCAACCGGCACCGTCGAGGTCTGGACCCGGCTCGTGAACTGCACGGACTTCCCGCTCCAGGTCGAGGGCCGCACGCATTTCCTCGACGAGGTGCGCTCGCCGGTGGAGGACGTCAGCGCGTGGCACCGGATCTTCCTGCCCGCGCGCTCGTACGGCGTGTACAACGAATCGTC
>JBGPXN010000148.1:0-11544 GCA_041492755.1 Methylomirabilia bacterium
CGAGATGTAGAGACGACCCACGTGCGTGGTGGTGAACGTGACGTCGACGAGCGGCGCTGCCTTGGACACGCGTGCCTTCGCGAGCCGGTCGAGCGTGCCTCCGACCTCGAACTCGACGGGGATGCCCGTCTTCTCGGTGAACGCTTTCCCGACGACCTTTTCGACGGTGTCCTTCCAGTTCCCGCCCCACACGCTCACCACGAGCGGGTCGGCGGCGAAGGCGGGGGAGACCAGTGCCGCGACCAGCAAAAGACCGCACGTCAGCCGTGATGCGCGCCTCATCGGCTCCTCCTTGGGAAGCTCGGACGTTCTCGGAGCCGCCACTCTACCCCTGGACGCCGGGCCCGGACAAGGCGTGGCTGCCGTCGGTGCACCATCAACACGGCCCCCGGACCATGGCCGCTCCAACTTGACCACCGTGTCGCAACTCGATAGCCTCGGTCGCGGTGAAGCGGTTCCTGTTCAGCCGGTTCGCCGTGCTTGCCCTGGGCTGCGTGGTCGGCTTGGCCCTGGTGATGGGCTTTGTCCTCTCCACGCTGCTGACCAGGGCCGTGTCGACGTGGGAGTGGCAGAACACGGCCGCGCTCGTCCAGCGCGAGGTCCAGAGGGCCGGGCTCGCGGACGTCTTCGCCGCCCCGGGTTCCGACCGCCGTCTCGAGCTCGCCCAGTTGCTGACGACTCTTCCCGAGGTCGTTCGCGTCAAGATGTGGGACCCGAGCAGCGCCGTCATCTGGTCGGACGCGCCCGAGCTCGTCGGCCAGCGCTTTCCCGACAACGGCGAGCTGCAGCAGGCGCTCGCGGGTGAGGTGGCGGTCGAGATCAAGCCGCTGACCAAGCGGGAGCAAGCCTCCGAGCGCGCCAGTCACGCCGTCCTCGCCGAGGTGTACGTTCCGGTGAAGGACGGCAGCGGGCGCGTGGTGGGCGTCGTCGAGGTGTACAAGGTCCCCGGTCAATTGTTCAGCACCATCCGGACCGGTCGCCTCGTCATCTGGTCCATCTCGCTGGCCGGCGGCCTGGTGCTGGGCCTCGTGCTCCTGCCGCTGCTCACCCAGGTGTATCGTCGCGAGGTCGAAGAGCGGACGCTGCGGGCCCACGCCGCGCGGCTGGCCGAGGAGGTGGAGAGCCGCACGGCCCAGCTCCTGCAAGCGCAAAAGATGCAGGCGGTCGGGCTCCTCGCCGGTGGCATCGCCCACGACTTCAGCAACCTGTTGACCGTCATCGCCGGCCGCAGCCGCCTCCTGCGCTCCGGCCTGATGCGCGGTGACCCGCGTCGCGTCGACGCCGACACCATCGTCGAAACCGCCGAGCGCGCGGGCCGCCTCACCCGCCAGCTCCTCGCCTTCAGCCGCAACCAGCCCTTCGAGCCGGTGGCCCTGTACCTGAACAGCGTGGTGACCGACACCGAGCACATGCTGCGCCCCTTGCTTCCCGAGACGGTCGATCTGACGCTGCGGCTCGACATGGGCCTCGGTCAAATCACGGCCGACCCGACCCAGATCGAGCAGGTGCTCCTGAACCTCGTGGTCAACGCCCGCGATGCCATGCCGCAGGGTGGCCGCCTCACGCTCACGACCTCGAACGTGGAGATCGGCGCGTCGTCGACGAACGGCTCGCCGCCGCCGCCGGGCCGCTACGTGATGCTGGCCGTCGGCGACACGGGGACCGGGATGGACGCCGCCACCCAGGCCCGCGTGTTCGAGCCGTTCTTCACCACCAAGCCGCCCGACCAGGGCACCGGCCTCGGACTGTCCACGGTGTACGGCATCGTGGAGCGACACGGCGGCTGCGTCACGGTGGAAAGCACCCCCGGCGTCGGCAGCACGTTTCGCATCTACCTGCCCCGCGTCGACGCGCTGGCGACCGCCCCGTCCTCCGACGCCGATGCCCTGGTCGTCACCCACGCCGGGGAGACCGTGCTCGTGGTGGAAGACGAGGACAGCGTGCGCGCGTTCACCGTGGACGTGCTGCGCCAGGCCGGGTACACGCTCCTCGAAGCCCGCGACGGGAACGCGGCGCTGGATCTCGCCGGCCGGCACGCCGGCCCCATCGACTTGCTCGTCTGCGATCTCGTCATGCCGGGATTGATGGGGTCCGAGCTGGCCGAGCGTCTGATGGCGGCCCGGCCGGAGACGCGCACGCTGTTCATGACCGGCTATGCCTCGCTCGACCGTGAAGGCCTCGGCTCGCTCCTCTACAAACCGTTCACCCCGGCCGCGCTGACGCGCCGGGTCCGCGAGGCGCTGGACGCGACCGCCACCGCGTGAGCGGCGGCCACCTCGACATCGCCGGCTCCATCCCGTATGGTGAGCGGCCGTGACCAGCATGCAGGTCTACGCGTTCGATCTGGTGCCGTGGCCGTATCTCGACGAGGCATCCTACTATCCGGATCCCAACCGGCTGTTCGATCCGGTGCGCGGCCGGCAGGTGTACGACGAGCACCTGCAGCAGATGGAGATGTACGAGGCGTACGGCTACGACGCCATCTGCATCAACGAGCACCACGCCAAGCCGTACGGCCTCATGCCGTCGCCGAATCTCATGGCGGCGGCCCTCACCCAGCGCACGAAGCGGATCAAGATCGGGATCTTCGGCAACCTGGCCGCGCTCCACGCGCATCCGATCCGGCTCGCCGAGGAGATCGCCATGCTCGACGTCTTGTCGGGCGGCCGCATCATCTCGGGCTTCGTCCGTGGCGTGCCCCAGGAGTATCTCGCGATGAGCGTGCCGCTCTCGGAAGCCCGCGAGCGTCTCAACGAGGCGTGGGATCTCGTGGTCAAGGCGTGGACCACGCACGAGCCGTTCGACTGGCGCGGCAAGTACTGGACCTACGAGCGCGTCTCGATCTGGCCCCGGCCGCTGCAGCAGCCGCACCCGCCGATCATGATGCCGGCCGACAGCGACGACGGCCTCGAGACGGCGGCGCGGCGGCGGGTGCCGACGGGTGTCGCGTACCGGTCCACCGGACGCTCGCGCGCCACGCTCGACAGGTACCGCGCGTTCGCCGCGAAGCACGGATGGACGCCGGGACCCGAGCATTGCCATCTGCTCCGGAACGTCTACGTGGCGGAGAGCAACGCGCGGGCGCGTGAGGAGGCGGCAGCGCACCTCGAGTACATGTTCCAGAAGCTCCTCTCGTATCACCGTGGCGCCATGAAGCTGCTCGGACAGACCGCGCCGCCGCGCCCGGCCGAGATCCGCTCCGCCGAGGACCTGCCGTTCTACGAGTTCGATTTCGACCTCTGCCAGAGGGAAGGGATCTCGATCATCGGCGACCCCGACTACGTCACCCGCGAGATCCAGCGGCAGATGCGGGAGCTGGGCGCCGGCGTCTTCATGGGGCTGTTCCAGTTCGGCAGCATGCCGCACGACCTCGCGCAGAAGAACATCCGACTGTTCGGCGAGAAGGTCCTGCCCGCGCTCAAGCGCGGGTGAGGGAGGCGACGACCATGGCTCACCACGGAGTGCGCCCGACCTGCCGTCACCTGGCCGCGATCGCCGGCGTGCTCATGGTGGCGCTGCTCGTACCGGTCGCAACCGCCGGCGCGCAGGCATCCGCGCCGAGCGGGCCGATCACCATCGGCGTGCTCGCGCCCATCACCGGTCCCTTCGCGGCGTTCGCCAAGGACATCGTCGACGGCGCCCGGCTCTACTCCGACGATGGCAAGGGGCAGATCGGCGGGCGCAAGCTGAACCTGATCGTGGAAGACTACGCGGTCAAGCCGGACGTGGCGCTCACGAAGATCCGCAAGCTCGTCGAGCGCGATCGCGCCCACGCCGTCGTCGGGATCGTGCTGTCCTCGGCCGCGCTGGCCGTGAAGGACTACGTAAATACGCAGAAGGTTCCGCTGCTCATCTCCGGTTTCGCGGTGGCCGAGAGCCTGACCCTGCAGCAAAATCCGTACGTCTTCCGGCTCACCTACAGCGGGAGCATGACCGGGGCACCGATCGGCCAGTGGGCGTATCGCTCGCTGAAGGCGCGGCGGGCCGCGATCATCGCCTCGGACAGCGTCGGACCGATCGAGATCATCATGGCGTGGGCCCGCGCGTTCGAGGAGTCCGGTGGCAAGGTGGTGCAGGAGATCTACGCGCCGCTCGGCACCGCGGACTTCGCACCGTACATCGCCCAACTCCGCAAGGACGTGGACGTCATCGGCGTGCAGACGGTGGGCGCGGACGGGGTTCGCTTCGTGCAGCAGTTCCAGGAGTTCGGGCTGAAGGGCAAGATCCCGCTCGTCGACGCGTCGGTCGGATTCAGCGACGTGTCGCTGCTGCCCGCGGCCGGCGACGCGGCGGTGGGCGGCTACAACAGCCAGCCCTACCAGTACACGCTCGACACGCCGAGGAACCGGAAGTTCGTGCAGGCGTTCCGCGCCAAGTTCGGCCGCGACCCCGGCTGTCCCGCCGCGTTCACCTACGCGGCCCTGACCGCCATCGAGCAGGCCGCGAAGGCGACCGGCGGCAACCTCGAAGACTCGGCGAGGTTCATTGACGCCCTCCGGAAGACGGACATCGAGGCGCCACAGGGTCGCGTGCGCTTCGACCGCTTCCAGAACGTCGTGACCGACATCTACATCAGCCGCATCGACAAGGTCGGCGGCCAGGTCGTGCCCGTCGTCATCGACACCGTCCGCGGCGTCGACCAGTTCCTCGGCGCCGACCCCGCCGAGTACCTCAAGAAGCCCCGCCTGGTAAACCTCAAAGGCACCTTCGGCAAGTAACGCCGAATCGAGGCGCGCCACTGTTCGCCCCGGCGTGACAGGCGCCCGCGGCGGACCGAGCGCGCGACGGGTCGCCCGGGCGCCACAAGCGCCAACGGCATTCGGTGAGGGCCGTTGGCGCTGACAAGCACGAACTCGTGTCGATCCGGTGACGTCGTTGCCGCGCCGATGAGCGCCACGGAAGCTCCCGGGCTTGCCCCACGGGCTATGATGGTGCGCACCGTTGTTCGCGTCGCATCCGAAAGGGAGGGGTTCATGAGGCGATGCACGTCCCACGTTCGCACTCTGTCACTGGGCGTCCTGCTGCTGCTCGGCTGCGCCATCCCCGCGGCGGCCGCGCCAGAGGGCACGATGACCTGGGGCCTCCACGTCACGCTGGCGTCGCGCTGGCTGGACCCGGCCGAGACCGAAGCGCTCATCACGCCGTTCATGGTCCTCTACGCGATCCACGACGCGCTGGTGAAGCCCATGCCGGGCGGGAGCAACACGCCGAGCCTCGCCGAATCGTGGACGGTGTCGAAGGACGGGCTCGTGTACGAGTTCGTCCTGCGCAAGGGGGTGAAGTTCCACAACGGCGACCCGGTGACCGCGGAGGACGTCAAGTTCTCGTTCGATCGATATCGGGGCGCGTCGGCGAAGCTGCTCAAGGACCGGGTGCGGGAGGTGCAGATCGTCGATCCCGCGCGCGTGCGCATCCACCTCAAGGAGCCGTGGCCGGACTTCATGACCTTCTATGGCACGTCGGCCACCGGTGCGGCGTGGATCGTCCCGAAGAAGTACGTCGAGAAGGTCGGCGACGATGGCTTCAAGAAGGCGCCGATCGGGGCGGGACCCTACAAGGTCGTCAGCTTCAACCCCGGCATCGAGCTCGTGATGGAGGCCTGGGACGGCTACTGGCGCAAGGCGCCCAACGTCAAGCGGCTCGTGTTCAAGAGCATGCCCGAGGAGACGACGCGCGCGGCCGCCCTCAAGAAGGGCGAGGTCGACGTCGTCTACCTTCTGAGCGGACCCGTCGCCGAAGACATCAGGAAGACCCCAGGCCTGCGGCTGGCCGCCGCGCAGCCGCCGGGTGTCTTCTGGCTCGACTTCCCGGCGCAGTTCGATCCGAAGTCGCCGTGGCACGACCGGCGCGTGCGCCTGGCGGCCAGTCACGCCCTCGATCGGCAGGCCCTCAACCAGGCCGAGACGCTCGGTTTCTCGCACCCGACCGGTAGTCTCCTGCACCGCAGCCTCGACTTCACGAAGGCGTTTCCACCGCACCCCTACGATCCGGCGCGATCGAAGCAGCTCCTCGCCGAGGCCGGCTATCCCAATGGCTTCGACGCCGGCGACCTCACGCCGTTGCCGCCGTACACCACGCTCGGGGAGGCGGTCGCCAACTACCTCGGCGCGGTGGGCATTCGCGCACGGGTTCGGACGATGGAGCGCGCGACCTTCCTCAGCGAATGGCGCGAGCGCCGGCTCAAGGGCGTCATCCTCGGCGTCGCCGGCGCGGCCGGCAACGCCGCCACGCGGCTCGAGGCGTACGTGGCGAAGAACGGGATCTATGCCGCCGGTGTGTTCCCCGAGATCGAGGACCTCTTCGTGCGGCAGGCGCGGGAGATGGACCGCAAGAAGCGCGAGGCGCTGGTTCACCAGATCCAGCAGTTCATCTATGACCGCGTGACGCACGTCCCCGTCTACGAGCTGGCCTTCCTCTGGGGCGTCGGGTCGCGGGTGGAGGAGGCGGGTGTGGACCAGATCAAGGGCTTCGCGTACACGGGCCCGTACGAAGACCTCAAGCTGAAGAAATGATGGACGGCGCCGCCGAGCGCAAGCGGCTCGAAGACCTGACCCTCCGCTTCACCGAGGCCTTCAACCGGGACGACCTCGACGGCGTCATGGCGATGATGACCGACGCCGCCGTCTACGAAGAGTTCACCGGCGCCGTGCACCGCGGCCGGGCGTCGATCCGCGCCGCGTTCGAGCCCCAGTTCCGCGGCGACTTCGGCAAGCTCCGCTTCCACACCGAAGACCTGTTCGTGGATGCGGCGTCAGGCAAGGCGCTGATCCGCTGGCAGTGCACCCTCGAGACGAAAAAAGGTCCCGCCGCCTGGCGCGGCCTCGACGTCCTCCACTTCGAGGGCGACCGCGTGAAGCAAAAGCACACCTACGCGAAAGCCAAAGTCCCGCTCCTCGTCGCCACCTGAGCGGAGCCCCCCTCCGGGGCTAAATCGCGGTGTACCCGCCGTCGACGAGCAGATCGCTGCCCGTCATGAAGGAGGAGGCATCGCTGGCCAGGAACACGGCGGCGCGGGCGATCTCTTCCGGCAGTCCGAGCCGCCCGAGCAGGTGCTTGGGCCCCATGCCCTCGCGCGCCTCCTCCATGCTCTTCCAGCGACGTAACATCCGTCGCGTCTCGATCGCGCCGGGCGAGATCGTGTTGGCGCGGATCCCCTGCGCGGCGTGGTCGGTGGCGAGCACCTTCGCGAGCTGGATCAGCGCGCCCTTGGTCGCGCAGTACGCCGCACGGCCGGGGGAGGCCACCCGGCCGAGCTGAGAGGCGATCAAGATCACGCTGCCACCACCCCGCGCGATCATCGCCGGGATCGCGGCCTTCACCATCAGGAACGCGCCGGTGAGATTGATCTGGATGACGCGATCCCACGAGGCCTCGTCCATCTCGAGCACGGTCGCGGCCGCGTCGCTGTCGGCGGCGCCGTAGAGGAGGACGTCGAGTCCGCCGAAACGCTCGACCGTCGCGGCCACGGCGGCCCGGCAGCTCGTGCTGTCGGTGACGTCGAGGTGGACGGGCAGGGCGTGCCCGCCGCCCTTCTCGATCGCCGCGGCCACGCTCTTGGCGCCCGGCTCCTCGATGTCCGCACAGGCGACGCTGGCGCCGGTGGTGGCGAAGGCGAGCGCCGTCGCGCGCCCGATTCCGTTCGCCGCGCCCACGACCATCGCGGTTTTCTTCTCGAGGCTGAACGCCGGGTCGATCATCTGGGCACCTCAGCGGTCGAGGCCGAACGCCTCGGCGAACCGGTGGTAGGCCTCGAGCGGGTCGCCGTACTTGCGGTGATCGCGGGCGAGGATCCGCTCTTCCGGGTGGGCGTGGTCGATCGAGGGCTTCGGCTCGCTCGCGACGGCGGCTGTGATCGCCATGGCATCGTCACCTCGTACGAGACATCGTGGGCGGAGTATAGGCCAAATCGGCGGCCGCAGATCCCTGTCCCGTCCCGGCCGCCCGGGTCGTTTGCGTCCGGATTCCAGTTTCCGCTCGGGGGGGATTATAGTGAGCGCGAATCCGAATTCGGCCGACGGCGGGAGGCGAGCATGGCGATCGAGCGAGTCGCGATGGAGGACGCAGGCGGGCATCCCACGAGGCCGATCGATTTCGCCGGCCTGGTCGACGTCGAGCGGGGAGCCGTCAGCCGCGAGATCTTCGTGAGCGAGGAGATCTACCGGCAGGAGCTGGAGCAGATCTTCGCGCGCGCCTGGCTCTTCATCGGCCACGAGAGCCAGATTCCCCGGGCCGGCGACTTCGTCGCGTCGTTCATGGGCGAGGAGTCCGTGATCCTGTCCCGCGACCGCGGCGGTCGCGTTCACGTCTTCCTCAACTCCTGCCGGCACCGCGGCATGAAGGTGTGCCGGTACGACGATGGCAACACGGTCGAGTTCCTGTGCCCCTACCACGGCTGGAGCTACGCCACGGACGGCACGCTCGTCGGCGTGCCGTTCGCGAAGGACGCGTACGGCGAGCAGCTCGACAAGAGCCGGTGGGGCCTGATCGAGGTCGCCCAGATGGAAAGTTACAAGGGCACCATCTGGGCCACGTGGGACCGCTCGGCGCCGCCCTTCCTCGACTACCTGGGCGGCTACAAGCTCTACCTCGACCTGCTGCTCGATGCCTGGGATGGGCGAGAAGGCGGCACCGAGGTCATCGGCGGGATCCACAAGTGGTTGATCCCGTGCAACTGGAAGTTCCCGGCCGAGAACTTCTCCGGCGACCGCTATCACGGCGTGAGCCATCGCTCGGTCGACATGGTCGGCATCGGTCCCAGCGGCAAGGGGCGCCGGGACATGCAGGAGCGCAACGAGGCGCGCTGGCTCGACGTCACCTTCCCCGAGCTGGGCCACTCGATGATCGCGTTCCTGAGGAACCACGATTCGCCGCTGGCGCCGGCCTACCAGGACGCGCCGATCGTCGCGGAGTATTTTCGGCGTTGCGAGGAGGAGCGCCAGCGCCGGCGCGGCGAGTACTGGCGGCTCTTCGGCGGCCCCGGCACCGTCTTCCCGAACACGTCGCCCCTCGCGCGCCAGCCGCGCACGCTGGCGGTGTGGCACCCGCGCGGACCGCACCAGACCGAGTGCTGGCGGATCTATCTCGTCGACGCCGACGCGCCCGCGGAGGTGAAGGACTTCCTGCGCCACTACTACATCCGATATTCGGGGCCGTCGGGGCTGACCGAGCAGGACGACATGGAGAACTGGAACTACGCGCACGCGGCCAGCCGCGGCACCATCGCGCGCCAGTACCCGTACAACTACGAGATGGGCCTTGGCCTCGGCACCGACGCATTCGAGGACCACGGGCTCAAGCTGCCGGGACTGATCCTCGACGTCACGCAGGCGAACGCGAGCGAGAACAACCAGCGCGGCTTCTACGGGCGCTGGCGGCACTTCATGGGCGCGGCGTCGTGGAGCGAGCTGAAAGCCCGGTGAGCGTCGTGCCGCCGGAGCTCGCGCGCCTCCTGCTCAAGGAGGAGGTCGAAGACTTCCTCTACCGGGAAGCCGAGCTCCTCGACGAGCGCCGTTTCGAGGAATGGCTCGAGCTCTTCACCGAGGACGTCCGCTATTGGATGCCGATGCGCCGCAACGTCCCCGCCGACGAGCCCGAGCGCGAGTTCACCCGCGAGGGCAGGGACGTGAACTGGTTCGACGAGGGCAAGGACACGTTGACCCGGCGCGTGAAGCAGATCCGCACCGGCGTGCACTGGGCGGAGCAGCCGCCCTCACGGATCTGTCACATGGTCTCGAACGTCCAGATCCTGGCCATGACTCCGGACGGCGCGTCGCCGACCGAGGTCACGGTGAAGAGCCGCTTCCTCCTCTACCGGAACCGCATGGAGACGGAGACCGACCTGCTCGTCGGCAAGCGGGAGGACCTGCTGCGCCGGGTGGACGGCGGCTGGAAGATCGCCCACCGCAAGATCGTCCTCGACCAGAGCGTCCTGCTCGCGAAGAACCTGACGTTCTTCTTCTGAGGCGTAACAAGTGTGACTGGCGTGGCTTCGAGTTCGGCCCGGAGCCGACGCTCGAAGTCATCCCGATGCCCCGAGACAACTAGTTCGTTTAGAAAGCCAGTTCTGTATCCGAAACCGGACACTGGAACTACGCGGTCCCTGCTAAAGGCCAGCTTCATACAGCCCGCATCATAGAGTTGGCGTCCTTGCTTTGGCGACCCAGAACGGCTGCAGCGCGGAGTCCGAGTTTGGCGCGGTGTATCGCTCACCTTGAGCGCTGGGCTGCAGAATGACTGGCCGCCATCTGCCAACTCGTAGACCCTACCTTCGCCGCTCAGTCCAGGATCACCCCACCGTCGACGTTGAAGGACTGCCCGGTGATGTTGCGGGCGCCCGGCGACGCGAGGAACACCGCGAGCGCGGCGACGTCTTCGGGCGCGTTGGGCCGCCCGAGCGGGATGACCGCATTCCGCCGGTGCTCCATCTGCTCGACGGTCACGCCCTCCTCCTGCGCGCGCGCCCGGAGATTGGCCTCGGAGAGCGCGGTCACGGTGATGCCCGGGCAGATGGCGTTGACGTTGATGTTGTGGCGGGCGAGCTGGAGCGCGGCCAGGCGGGTCATGCCCATCACGGCGGCCTTGCTCCCGGCGTAGATCGCGTTCGACGCGCCCGCGTAGCCCTTGCCGGCGATGGAGGCGATGTTGACGATCACCCCGCTGCGGCGGGGGATCATCTCGCGGGCCACGCGCTGCAGGCAGAAGAAGACGCCCTTGGCGTTGACCCGCATGATGCGGTCCCAGTCGGCCTCGGTGAGATCCATGATGTAGGCGCGGCGAGTGACGCCCGCGTTGTTCACCAGGACGTCGACGTGGCCGAAGGCCGCGACGACGCTCCGCACCATCTGGTCGATGCTGGCGAGGTCGCCGACGTCGGTCGCGAGCACGAGGCTCCGTCGCCCGGTGGCAGTGACGTCGCCGGCCGTCTTCTCGCCGGCCGGCTTGTCGATGTCGACGACGACGACGTGCGCGCCGGCCTGGGCCAGCGCCAGCGCGGTCGCCTTGCCGATGCCGTGGCCGGCTCCCGTCACGATGGCGACGCGGTCGGCGAGTGGTGTCATCGGGCGGCTAGAGCTTGTACAGCCGCACGCAGTTGTCCCAGAGGGTCTTGCGCTTGGTTTCCGCCGAGAGCGCCTTCTGACCCAGGAACTCGTCGATCGCGTGCGGGAAGCGTGAGTCGTCGTGCGGCCAGTCGGTCGAGAGCACGAGGTTGTCGTCGCCCAGCTCGGCGACCACGTGCTTGCTGAGCTCCTCTTCCGGCTCGACGGAGATGAAGCACTGGCGGCGGAACAGCTCCGAGGGTTTGTCGTGCTGCTGGAACAGCTCGCGGTCGCCCCAGACTTCCCAGCGCTCGTCGAGCGCCCACAGCCACCACGGCAGCCAGGCGCAGTTGCCCTCGAGGAACGCCATGCGCAGGCGGGGGAACCGCGACAGCACGCCGCCCGTCACCACGGCGCCGACCGTCAGCATCATCTCGATGGGCTGCCCGACCGCCTGGCCCAGGACGAGGTTGTCGAGATAGCGCTTGGCCAGGTGCTCGGCGTAGGC
>JBGPXN010000311.1:0-2600 GCA_041492755.1 Methylomirabilia bacterium
CATCGTGGTGGCCGTGAGCACGAAGAGCGTCACGGGGAAATTGAGCAGGCGGTAGGCGTAGGTGAGGGCGGCGAGACTGCCCTCGGGCAGCCGCGCGGCGAGGGCCCGCTCCACGGTGATGTTGACGTAGTTGATTCCCGAGGCCAGAGCTAGTGGCGGGAGCCACGCCGCCATCCGTCGGAGCCGCGGCGTCGCCGGCTCGCTCGAGTCCGTTCCGTCCGCTCCGCTCCAGAGGCGGGCGCCGAGGACGGCGGAGAACAGCACGATGCCGGCGATCATCCCGAGCGGTACTGCGGCCGCGCCGAGGGTGGGGCCGAGGACGAAGAGCGACAGGAGCGTGGCGCCGTACCAACAGAGCTGCCGCGTGCCGGCGGTCACGAATCGGTGCTGGGCCTGGAGGGCGGCCGCCAGCAGCGCCGAGAGCGGCAGGAGGACGACGAGCGACGCGAACAAGCGGAGGAGGTGGGTGGCATCGCCAGCGGCGAGCGCCGGCGCGAGGCGGGCGATCAACGGCGGCGCTACGGCGTAGAGGACGCCGCCCAGCAGCGCGGTGCCGGCCAGGAGGATCATCGCAGTGGCGCGCAGGAAGGCGGCCGCCGCGACGTTTCCCACCCGTATCCGCGCCTCGATGTACTGCGGGACGAAGAGGATCGAAATCCAGGTGACGATCTCGCTCGCGACGGCGACGACCAGCGTGAGACCGAGGGCGAGGGCGTCGGCCTCGTGGCCGGTGCCAAGACGTCCGGCCACGGCAACCTCGTAGGCGACGGCGCACAGTTGCCCGGCGAGGGAGAGGGTGACGACCGCGAGGAACGTGCCGCGGACGGACTTCACTCGAGCCAACCGCTCCTGGGAGGGACCGGGAGGAGTTCGACGAGGTTGTCGGCCTCGTCGAGGGTGAGGATGAGGACGCTGAGGTTCATGAACGGGGGCCCCGGCGTGCCAGCATCCAACCAATGGTAGCAAGCATTCGCAAGTATTTGCTACCATTCGCTATACTACACTGATGTGATCGTCAACTTGTGGCGGTACCGATCGCCGGGGAAGTAACGTGCGGATCGGGATCAATCTGATTCCGCTGCGCCCCGGTCGCATGGGAGGCGCGGAGGTCTACTTCCGCGACCTGCTGGCGGAGTTGCTGCGGCGAGACGGGCACGAGTACGTCCTGATCACCGCCGATTACAACCACGAGTCGCTCCCCGCGGATATCCCCGGCTGCCGCCGGGTCCTCTTCGCCCGCGAGGGCGGCTCTGGCCGGCGCGGGTTGCGGCAGGCCGCCGTGTCGTTTCCCCCGGTGGCGAAAACGCTTGCCTGGATCCGGCGCACGCGGCCAGCGTCACCTGCGGACACGCTGCGCGACGTGATCCGGCGCGAACGGATCGACCTCTGGTTCTGCCCGTTCACGAACCTCGAGCCCAGGGTGACGGGGGTCCCCAGCGTGATCACCCTCCACGATCTGCAGCATGAGGTCTACCCGGAGTTCTTCACCCCAGAAGAGCTGGTGCACCGTCGTGCCTTCTACCCGGAGTCTTGTGCGGCGGCCGACCACATCATTGCGGTCTCCGAATTCACGCGTCGCTGTGCGATCGAGCGCTACGGAGTCGGGCCCGGGCGTGTCTCGGTCGTCTGGGAGGGGGCCGGGACCGACATCGACTGGGCGGGTGGCGCAGCGAGGGTGGCCGAGATCAGGGCCACGTACCGCTTGCTGGACCGCTACGCCTTCTACCCCGCCAATACGTGGCATCACAAGAACCACACCCGGCTGATCGAGGCCCTGGCGCGCTATCGCGCCCGTCACGACGACGGCCTGGGGCTCGTCCTCACCGGCGTCGGCGAGAACGGCCAGCGGGAGCTCGAGGCCGCGGTGACGAAGCACGGGCTCGGCAGCGCTGTGCAGGCGCTCGGCTTCGTGCCGCGGGCCGACCTGCCTGCCCTCTATGCTGGTGCCGCCTGCCTCGTGGTGCCGTCGCTCTTCGAAGGCTTCTGCATCCCACTCGTCGAAGCGATGCTCGCCGGCTGCCCCATCGCCGCCGCGCACGCGACGAGCATTCCGGAGGTGGTGGGTGAGGCAGCCGTCCTGTTCGACCCGCTCGACCCGGCCGACATCTGCCGCGCGCTGGAAGCGGTGACCCGCGATCCGGAGCGGGCCGCAGACCTCGTGAGGCGGGGCTGCGCCCGCGCGCCGCTGTTCAGCGTCGCGGCGATGGCGGAGCGCACGCTCGACGTCTTCGAGCGGGCGCGACGGGAGCCGTCGGCCACGGACCCGTCAGTGCCCGGTGCTCGAGCCCTCACCGCCAACGGCCGCCGGGTGGTGAAGTCGCTGGGAGCGGCGTGAGCGACTGGCCCCTCGTAACCGTCGTGACGCCGTCGTTCAACCACGGACGATTCATCCGGGAGACCATCGAGAGCGTGCTCACTCAGAGGTATCCACGGATCGAGTACCTTGTGGTCGATGGCGGCTCGACCGACGAGACCGTGGCGATCCTCCGGTCGTACGGCGACCGCGTCGTGTGGGTCTCGGAGCCCGATCGCGGGCAGACGGACGCGATCAACAAGGGCTGGCGCCGTGCCCGTGGCACGATCCTCGCCTACCTGAACTC